>NZ_JBUDSQ010000020.1:0-54716 GCF_054921335.1 Desulfoplanes sp.
CCCCCCCGGACAGGCTGGATGCCGGACGGGTCCAGAATTTGTTCAGGATGGGAAACTGGTCCCTGAGCCGCTGCATGTCGGTCTTGATTTCGGACCGGTCCTTGCGGGAAAAGGCCCCCAGGGCGAGATTGTCCTGGACGCTCAGATCGCCGAATAATTTACGTCCTTCCGGGCAGAGGACCAGGCCGGCCCGGAGACGTTTCTCCGTGGGCATGCGCGAGACATCCTCGTCCTGGAACCGGATGGTCCCGGATTTTTGTTCGAGCAATCCGACCAGGTTTTTTAAAAGAGTGGTCTTGCCGGCCCCATTGGCCCCGATGACCGCGACGATTTCGCCCGGATGGAGATGGACAGAGACGGTCTTCAGGACATGAATCCGTCCGTAATAAGTTTGCAGACTGCGGACGTTGAGCATTGTAAAATCGGTTTTATGTTTTAGGTTTTAGGAATGCGGCTTTACGTTTTATGTTTTAGGTTTTAAGTTTTAAGTTTGGAATCATTTGCTTTTTTGAATGATTTGATAGGCGGTCAGATGGTGATTTTTCCCTGGGAACGCCGAGCGTCTGCTCGGCATTTCGGGCAATGGACCGGGGTACGTCATCATAGTGTCCATTCGGCAGCATCGGTGCATATTTTTGCGTATCAGTAAACGCAGTGCCGACCAGACGGTCGGCGTTCCCAGGAAAAGACGCATCCACAATGTCTTTCACCTCACGCGCCATCACATCCGCGATTCTATCTCCAAGTCTTTGGTATTTTTACCTAAAACATAAAACTTAAAACCTAAAACCGCCTTTACCAACCCGTGCCCTGAGGCCTTGCCCACGATCCCCTGCGGGCGGAAGATGAGGGTCATGATGAGTAGGAGTCCGTAGATCAGTTCCTGGTAGTCGGCAAAGGCCTGGAGGAATTCCGGGAGCAGGAAGAGGAGGGCCGCACCCACGACCGGGCCGAAGACCGTGCCCATGCCCCCGAGCACGACCATGCACAGGAGCAGGATGGATGTGGACAGGCCAAAGACGCCCGGCTGGATAAAGGTGATGAAATGGGCGTACAGGGAACCGGCCACGGCCGCGAAATAGGCGGAGATGCCGAAGCAGATCACCTTGATGGGCAGGGGGGAGATCCCCATGGTCATGGCGGTCTTTTCCCCTTCCCGAATGGCGGTCAGGTTTCTGCCGAATTGTCCCGCATTCATCCGCCAGGTGACCAGGAGGCAGAGGCCGACCCAGAACCAGACAGGGGGAAGGAATCCGGCCGGGGACAGGCCGAAACTGTCCAGCGCGTACATGCCGTCGGGGCCCCCGGTGAAATCGAGGTTCTTGATCGTCAGTTCGCAGATGATCCCAAATCCCAGGGTGACCACGGCCAGGTACTCGTCCTTGAGTTTGAGGGCCGGGGGGCTCAATAGGAGGGCGAATACCAGGGCGGGGATCCCGGAAATGGGCATGAGCAGGGCAAAGGGAATCCCCGGAAAGGCCTGGGAAACCAGGGCGGAGGTGTACGCCCCGATGCCGAAAAAGGCCCCGTGTCCCAGGGAGACCTGGCCGGAAAGCCCGACAATGATGTTCAGACTCGAGGCGAGAAGAATGTAGATGCCACCGAGGGCCGCGAGATGGAGGATATAATGGAGCATGAAGGGTTCCTTGGCGTGAATGAAGGGAGGCCTTTAGCATGTTTTTCTCCAAACCGTAAGGTGCAAAATCCGGGGTATGTCGGGGACCGATAGAATTTTGGGTTGAAATTTGGCAGGGTATGCACAATGATCGCATACCTTCCGACTGGGCGAGGCGTTTCGACTTTACAAGCCCCGAGAATGGATTACACATACAAGGATCGGATGTTTCCAGGGAACCTCCTGGCAAGATCGACGGATCACAAACAGCAGGAGTCAAAAAATGGCGGAAACCGTTGACGAAATAAGTATCGATTGGACCAATGAAGATGGGGAACAGCAGGTCAAACAGACCGAGAAACATGTTTTGACCAAGGGTGCCTGGTCCACGATCATGTTCGCCTATCAGGAACGCAATCGTCAAACAGGTGAATTCGGGCCGGTCAAATTCCGGATCGGACGGTATCAGAAGCGCAATGGCCGGTATCTTCCCCATTCCAAGTTCAATATTTCCTCGATCAAGCAGGCCAAAGAAATCATGGCCAAGTTACAGGAATGGATGGACGAGGGAGAGGAATAGGAACGGAGGCGGGAGACGGGAGGCGAGAAAAAACACATCCTGCGACACAGACCGGAATATGCGGAACAACCCCAAAAGGCGATCCAAGAGGAACATGATTCATGGCCCGGAACAACGATATGCCGGAAATGGAACCCGAGGACGTGATCGAGGAAGAGCTCGACGAACCCCGACGGTTCAAGGTGCTTATGCACAATGACGACTACACGACCATGGAATTCGTGGTCGAGGTGCTCGAACGCGTCTTCCACAAGAACGAGGCGGAAGCCAATCTGATCATGATGAACATTCACAAGAACGGGGTCGGCCTGTGCGGTATCTACACGGGCGAAATTGCCGAGACAAAGGTCTCCCTGGTGCATTCCATGGCCCATGGCAAGGGATATCCCCTCAAATGCACAATGGAAGAGGTCTAAATGATCAGCAGAGAATTGGAAAAAATCATCGCCCTGGCCATCAGGGAGGTGAAGGTGCGTCACCACGAATTCCTGACCCTGGAGCACCTTTTGTACGCCTTTGTCATTGATCCCGAGGGCAAGGAACTCCTGGACGGGGTCGGTGCTGAAGTGCATCGGCTCAAGAATCTGCTCACCCGGTTTTTTCAGGAGCATGTGGAGGTGCAGCCGAGCACGGACCACGAGATCGTCCAGACCATCGGGGTCCAGCGGGTCATGCAGCGGGCCATGAACCACACAAATTCGGCCGGAAAGGAGACCGTTCGGTCCGGTGATTTTTTGGCGGCCATGCTCGAGGAAAAGGATTCCTTTGCCGTGTACTATCTGACCTCAATGGGGGTCACCCGGATGGGCGTGCTTGAGTTCATTTCCCACAATCCCCAGCTGGAGCAGGAAGACGGAAAGCAAACGTCCGGCAAGAAGAAGTCCATGCTTGCCCAATACTGTGTGGATTTGGTAGAAAAGGCCCGGGAAGGCAAGATCGATCCCCTGGTGGGACGCGAGCGGGAACTGGGGCGCATTGTCCAGATCCTGGCCCGGCGGCGCAAGAACAACCCGATTTTTGTGGGTGATCCCGGCGTGGGCAAGACCGCCATGGCCGAGGGACTGGCCCTGCGCATCGCCGAGGGAGAGGTTCCCGAACCCTTTAAGGACGTACGTATCTTTGCCCTGGACATGGGGGCCCTGCTGGCCGGGACCAAATTCAGAGGGGATTTCGAGGCCCGTCTCAAAGGGGTGATCAAGGAGATTACAAAGATCCCCGAGGCCATTTTATTCATCGATGAAATCCACACGATTGTCGGGGCCGGGGCTACGAGCAGCGGGACCATGGATGCCTCGAACATTCTCAAACCCGTTCTGGGATCGGGTGAACTCCGGTGTATCGGGTCGACGACCTTCGAGGAGTACAAGAACCATTTTGAAAAGGACCGGGCCCTGTCCAGAAGGTTCCAGAAGATCGGTCTGGACGAACCGTCCGTCGAAGAGAGCGTAAAAATACTTGAAGGATTGCGCTCCCATTATGAGGACTTCCACCATGTTCGGTATCGGCCTTCGGCCCTGCGGGCCTCCGTGGAGTTGTCGGCCCGGCATATCAACGACCGGTTTCTGCCGGACAAGGCCATCGATGTCATGGATGAGGCCGGGGCCGTGTTCCGCTTGAGCAAGTCCACCAAGAAGAGCATCACCAAGACGGATGTGGAAAGGGTGGTCGCCCGCATGGCCGGGATTCCCAGCCAGAGTATCACCTCGTCGGAAAAAGACCAGCTTGGCCGTCTCGAAAAACGGATCACCTCCCAGGTCTACGGCCAGGATGGGGCCGTGAAGACCCTGGTCCGGACCATAAAGAGGTCCCGGGCCGGGCTGGGGGATCAGCGCAAGCCGTCCGGGTGTTTTCTCATGGTCGGCCCCACCGGTGTGGGCAAGACCGAGCTGGCCCGCCAGCTTTCAAAGGCCATGGCCGTGGAGTTCGTGCGTTTCGACATGAGTGAGTATATGGAAAAACACGCTGTTGCGCGGCTCATCGGTGCCCCCCCTGGATATGTGGGGTTTGAACAGGGCGGGCTGCTCACGGATGCGGTGCGTAAGAGTCCCTATTGCGTTCTTTTGCTCGACGAGATCGAAAAGGCCCATGAGGACATGTTCAATATTCTTCTGCAGGTCATGGACCACGCCACCTTGACGGATAACAACGGGCGCAAGGCCGATTTCCGGCACGTCATCGTGCTCATGACCTCCAATGTCGGGGCCAGGGAAATGGCTTCCTCGCCCATCGGATTCGGTGCCGTGGAGACGACCGATGTCTCCGAACGCGGCCTCAGGGCGGCGGAAAAGCTGTTCAGCCCGGAATTTAGAAACCGTTTGGACGCCATTGTTCAATTCCATTCCCTGGACCAGGCCGTCATGGAGAAGGTGGTGGACAAGTACATTGCCGAGCTCAATGAACGGTCAGCCCCCCGCAGGGTCCGTATGGAACTGACACCCAAGGCCAGGAAATGGCTGGCGGAGCAAGGATATGATCCGGCCTACGGAGCCAGGCCCCTGTCCCGGTTGATCGAACGGGAGATCGGGGACGTGGTCACCGATGAGATCCTGTTCGGCAAGCTGGTCAAGGGCGGCGTGGTCACCGTTGGATTTTCCAAAAAGTCGGGACTCACGTTCAGTTATTCTTGAGTCACAACCGGCCGAGCTTCTTCCACAAGAGTGGACATGCCTGTCTTCTACCTGTCAAATGACCCCCTGTTTCCTGATCCTGAATTGGCCGAACCCGACGGCCTTCTGGCCGTTGGGGGCGACCTGCAGGTCGACAGGTTGATCATCGCCTATTCCCAGGGGATCTTTCCCTGGTACAGCCCGGGCATGCCCATTCTGTGGTGGTCGCCTGACCCCAGGCCGGTCATCCACCCGGACAGACTCCATGTGCCCAGACGGCTTGAGCGTTTTTTGAAGCGCCACCCCTTCCAGGTCACGGTTGACCGGGATTTTTTCGGGGTCATCCACGGATGTGCGACCATGAACCGGGGTGAGACCGAGGGGACATGGCTTGTTCCGGAAATGATCGAGGCCTATGAAAACATGTTCCGCCAGGGATATGCCCATTCTGTGGAGGTTTGGAAGGACGGGGAACTGGTCGGCGGTTTCTATGGCGTGGCCCTGGGAAGGGTTTTTTTCGGGGAATCCATGTTCCATCGCTGTTCAGAGGCGGCCAAGGTCGGGTTTGTCCTGTTTGTCCGTCATTTGGCCACCCTTGGATTCCGGTTGGTCGATTGCCAGCAGACCACGTCCCATATGCTCCGGTTCGGGGCCCGGGAGATTCCGCGCCGGGAATTTCTCGTGGGGATCAAGGAGGGCATCCAGGGATGCAGTCTACGGGCTGATTTGACGGGTTTTCATGGAAGGGAGGCAGGGAATGGACGTCTGGAACATGGGCGCCGCACCGATGCGGGTAGACCGGCCCCCCCTCTATTCCGGACCTGATCCGGGATCCCCGTTTTTTTTCTGCGGCATGACCGCCGGGGCAGAGAGGGGGGCAAGGGTCGGGAAAAATAGCACGTTCCAATAACGGTGGGCCGGAGAATGGGAGGGCAAGAGAATACTGTCACGACCTGATCATGTCCAGAAACTCCTGTTCCGGAATGACCTTGGTGCCCAGCTTTTCTGCCTGGGCTCTTTTTTTGGCCCCCACTTTTTCTCCACAGACAAGGTAGGCGGTTGCTCCGGAGACCGTAGTCTGGACCTTGGCTCCTTTGGCGCGGGCCATGTTCTGCATGTCCTGTCTGGTTCCGTGGACCATCTTGCCGGTGAACACGATGCCCTTGCCCGTGATGGGGGAATCCAGGGCGGCCATCTCTTCCTTGAGCGGGGTTCGTTCTAGGCTGAATCCCAAGGCCAGCATGTGCTCCATGGTTGGGCGTATCCGTTCTATCCCCCGAGAGATGGATCGGCTGGTGATCCCGCCGAAACCGTTGATGGCCAGAATGGCCCCGGCCGTGATCGTGGTGACCGTTTCGATGGGGTGGTGCTGCAAGAGCTTGCGGCTGTCCCCTTTGCCGAGATCCGGGATGCCGAAGGCCGCCAAAAAACGCCAGTCCTCGACCGGTTTGGTCCGGCTGATGGTCAGGGCCTGGAAAAGGTTTCTGGATTGGATGGGGCCAAATCCCATGTCGACAAAATCCTGCTCGGTCAGGGCATAGACCCGTTCCAGGGTGTCAATCCCGTTGGCCACGAGTTTTTCCACGGTCTTGGTTCCGTACCAGTCGGCGTTGCCCAGGATCTTGAACCAATGCTCGATGGTCTGGCGGATTTGCGCGGGACACCGCCTGTTGGGGCAGATCAGAAAATCGTTGTCCTCTTCGAGGGGGGTGGAGCAGACCGGGCAGGTTTGTGGGATCTCTATGCCGTGCGCTTCCGTTATCACGGCCTCGAGTTTGGGAATGACCTCGCCGCTTCTGATGACCTCTACGACCGATCCCTTGCCGATGCCCCGTTTCTTGAGGAACCCGGCGTTGTGGGCCGTGACCCGTCGGATGGTCGCCCCGGACAGGGGGACCGGATCGACGAGCATGACCGGAGTGACCTTGCCGGTCCTGCCTACCTGCCAGAGGATATCCCTGACCCGTGTCTCCGCAGTCTCTCCCTTGTCCTTGACGGCGATCTGCCAGCGGTAATGGTGGCTGGTCGATCCCATGGCATCCTTGATTTCCTGGTCCACCACTTCGACCACCAAACCGTCCATGGGGTAGTCCACTTTTGTTCGAAGGTCCTGTTTGATCCGTTCGATCTCTTTGACGAGTTCGTCCCCCGGTCCCTGCCAGTCGGGAAGGGTCGCATAGGGAACGAACCGGACCGCCTTGTCCTCCAGGGCCTGCTGGGCCAGTGTGTTCACCGTGTCCGAAGAAACGATTCCCACGACCAGGTTTCTGGGGTGTTCGAATTTGTCTGCCAGGTGTTCCTGGAAATAGGACTGGGCAATGACCATTTCCCCGAGTCCCATGCCCCGTTGCCCCTCGAGCACGACCCCTTTGCCAAGGGCCGAGGTGATGTCGAATCCGCTCATGCCGTTTCCCCGTGATGCCAGAATGCGGCCGTCGTCGCGTGCGGCGAGACCATCAAGTTTTGGGGTGGCCTTGAAGGTAACGGTGTAGACTCCCCGTGCTCTGGCCTCTTTGCGGACTCTGTCCACGAATCGTGCTACATCTTCCACCGTGTACGCCTTGTCCGTGGAAAGCATGGGCACGGGATGCCGTACCTCCCGTTTGCCGCTGAATATCTCGGGTTCTACCTTGTGCAGGAATGGATTGTCCGGATCAAGCCTGCGCAGGGATTCGACCAGGCTGTCGTATTCTTCGTCGCTGACAAGGGGAGAACCGGCTCGGTAGGCCCCGTTGTATTTTTCGAGGCGTTTGACCAGGATGTCGATGGAGGAGGTATCGGGCATGGGGGGGAGGCGGTTTTAGGTTTTACGTTTTATGTTTTAGGTAAGGAGTTGGGATGGTTAATGTTTAAGGGTTACGTGGATGCTGGGTTTGGTGGGGGAGAGCCCGGGATTCTGGAGTGGATTTTAAGGGATAGATTGATGTTTGCCAAGGTTCATTTTGGGATCATTTTTAAAGGGTGGGGGAGTTTGTCATCCCCTCTTCTCTTCTGTATATACCGATTGTTCCGATCTAAAATCGTATTTATTGCATATATCATCAGGGTGCTGATCCGCAGGTGCCGGATCATGGCCCGCAATCATACAAGGGGTAATATCACTATGAGCAGAGTACCAGTCATTATCATGGGAGCCAACGGTCGCATGGGAGCCACCCTGGCCAACATGGCGGAAAACGATTCCGGGTTGCAATTGGCCGGGCTCGTGGAGCGGACGGAACGTCAGAAGGGGCTGGAACGGTTCGGGTGTCCGGTGGTGGACGATGTCCGGAAGGTCATGGACGTTCCGGGTGCTGTGGTCGTTGATTTCACGGCCCCTTCGGTCACCCTTGATACGGCTGCCAAGGCCGCCGAACACTCGGTTCCCATGGTCATCGGAACGACCGGATTGGACCGGGAAGAACAGGAACAGCTCGGAAATCTGGCCGAAAAAACCCCGATTTTCTGGGCCCCGAACATGAGCGTTGGGGTAAACGCCCTGCTCCGTTGTCTGCCCGATCTCGTACGTATCTTGGGTGGGGACTATGACCTCGAGGTTATGGAAATCCATCATAAGCACAAAAAGGACGCCCCCAGCGGGACCGCGCTCAAACTGGCCGAATGTCTGGCCGGAGCACGGGAGAGGGAGTTGGAGGAGATAGGCAATTTTTCGAGACACGGGATTATCGGTGAGCGGCCCCAGGGCGAGATCGGGGTGCAGACCCTGCGCGGCGGGGACGTCGTCGGGGACCATACGGTCTATTGTCTGGGGCCGGGGGAAAGGATCGAGGTGACCCACCGGGCCCATTCCCGGGAGACCTTTGCCAGCGGGGCCCTGCGGGCTGCCAAGTGGATCGGGGCGCAGAAACCCGGTGTGGTGTATGCTATGGCGGATATGCTCGGATAGGTTATAGTGCGCGGAGGCGCTGAGCAAGAAAAGGCCCGGGCCACGTCCGCTATGGAAAAAAAAACGGTTGGAGGGCCGGGTGGACGTTTGACGCTACTCGGTCTCCAGCCGTTTTTTGATCCAGGAGAGGGCCGCCCCCAGATCTTTGGCCACGGCGTGGGGGGCGCCGGCGGATCGGTCCGGGAGTTCGATGGCCTCTTCAACGGATTCGGGAATACCCAAGGTCTTTGCCTCGTCGCGGCCATGTCCTGTCAGGACCAGAATGGTGTATAGGGAGGCGTTCAGGCCGAAGGCGATATCAGCACGTTTGTCACCTATCATCACGCAATGGTTCGGCTCGAGATGGTAGCGGGACCGGAGTTCTTCCCACAGGCCGGTACCGGGTTTACGGCATCGGCATGACTCTTCGGGCGCATGGGGGCAGAAGGCTTCCCCGGCGAGGGTGATCCCCTGGTTGCGCAGCAAGGTCCGCAAACGTACCTGCACGGCGTGGTAGTCGGCCAGGGAAAAATAGCCCCGGCCGATACCGCTCTGGTTGGTGACCAAAAAAAAACGGACGTTGTGGGCACCAAGCCTGCGCATGGGTTCGGCAACGCCGGGAATGAGCGCAACCTTTTCGGGGTCGGACAGATAATGGCATTCCTGTATCAGGGTGCCGTCACGGTCCAAAAGAACCGTTGGTACGGGCCTGGCCATGGTTGTCTTGGAGGGGGGGGAGGCTGTGATGGGATGCATGTGGTAAAAAGCCGTTCCGATCGTGGGAGGTGGTGGATGGAAAGAAGGGCCCCGGGTGGTTCCTTTTAGGAAGGGCGTCAACTGTCCACGGTCATTCCGTCTTTGTTGACGGTGGGTTGGGCGGCGATTTTTTCCGAGATCTTTTTCCATTGGCTTGAACGGATCTTTTCCAGGAGTTCACGGGCATGGTGTAGCTCCGGGTTGATTTCCAATGAGCGGATCAGATGCTGGATCGCCTTGTCCTTGCTGCTGGAAAAAAGATGTGCCTTGGCGATGTTGAAATGGAGGTTCTCATCGTCCGGGGTGATGGAGAGGGCTTGTCCATAGGCATGCAGTGCACCGAAATAATCCCCTTTGCGCCGCAGTTTCACCCCCAGGGAATTGTAGGGATTGACCGCATCGGGATCGGCCTTGAGGATTTCAACGAAGAGTTCCTTGGTTTTTTCCAGCCGGTCTTGGGACGCATAGATGTCCGCGGCCTTGGTGAGATATTTCTGGAAGTTCGTGCCATCGCCCTTGCCCTTGTACGCATCGGCTATTCCCTTGCAGGCTTCAGCGAACATTTCGTTTATCTTCAACGCCTTGTTGAATGAGATGATCGCCTTGCCGTATTTCTCCTCGGCAAGGTAATCCATGCCCATGTTGAAATATTTTTGGGACTCGTTTTCGTCGCTGACGATTTCATCGAATTCTTCTATCGCCTCGTCGAACATGCCGCGTTCCACAAGAAGTTTTGCGCTGTTGAGGACTTCGTTCTCGATCTCGTCATAGGAAGAACTTTCTATGGCGACTTGTAAGTGTTTGTAAACGGTACCCATGGCGTATGGTCGAAGAACATAGCCCCCGCATCCGGCAGAGATGGCATCCAAAACCTGTTCGCGGCGGTTTTCCTGGGTGACCATGACAATGGGAATGAGCCGGTTGGTCGAGACCTGCCGTAATTTTTTTGCGCATTGGACACCTCCAAGATCGGAGAGGTCGTCCACCAGGGCCAGGTCCGCATCGTTCTCCTTGAAAAAGGGTTCCGCCGTCTCCCAGGATGAAAATACCCTGATATCTCCTACCTGCAACTCTACCAGGGTCAGGCGATCGGTGGAAACATGATCGCTGTTGTTGGACAAGATAACAACCGTTGCGGATTTAAATTTGAACTGCATATATTCTACCTTAGAGATCTCCATTGGTTTTGTGGTTGACGCTGAACAACTAACGGATGCGTCATGTGTCCGGAATGATATCGATTACCCAAAGGGCCGTGGTTCAGCCCAGGTCATTCTGTGAGGGGTCGATTTCTGTAGTCACAAAATCCATGAATACTTGATGGTTGATGAATAGATCGAGAATGTCAGGGTCCAGGTGGCCGTCGGATTTCATGAATCCCATGATTGTTAAGGCCTTGGAAATGGGCATGGGGTCCTTGTAGGGACGATCCGCCGCCGTGAGGGCCTCAAAGATATCGGCGATGGCCAGGATGCGGCTCTGCAGGGAGATGTCCTTTTCGGTCAGTCCCTGGGTATAGCCGCTTCCGTCAAGCTTTTCGTGATGCTGGGCCGCATATGTGGCCACATTGGCCAGATTTTTTGGAAAGGGCAACTGGGAGAGCATGTCCCAGGTTGCCCGGGCATGGTCTTCAATGGTTTTGCGTTCGCCCTGAGTGAGATTTCCTTTCTGGATACTCAGATTGTCCATCTCGTCTTCGGTCAGATAGGGACAATCCTGCCCTTGCCAAGTGTAGGTCTTGTTGCCTATGGCCTTGATCTTCTCGATCTGTTCGTCGGGCATGAATTCCATGGATCGGTTGCACGACAGTATGAGTTCAAGCTCCGTTTGTAGCTCCTTGAGCCCTGCCTCGAGTTCGGCGTCCAGGTTTTGCAACGTCTGCTTGTCTGCGCCCCGGGCCATGGCATCCATCTTGGCATGGGCGTTTTCAAGCCGCATGGAGCCTTCAATGACATCAAACCGTGTCGTCACGAGTTCGGCCCGATCAAAAACCGTCTCCAGTTTGGCGTGTTTGTCGATGATGTGCTGGGGAGTGACAATCTTGCCCACATCATGCAGCCAGGATGCCAGGCTGAGTTCTTTCATCTGGCTTTCGTCGAAATGGACGGTGTCGAACGGTGGAGCGTCACACCTGTTGATGGCCCCGGCGATGTCCATGGTCAGCTGGACTACCCGGCGGATGTGATTGCCCGTGTATTTGGACTTGGCATCAATGGCCGAGGCAATGGTTTTGATAAAGGCCTGTAACAGGTCTTCGAGACTCTGGATGAGCCGGGCGTTGTTCAGGGCCACTGCGGCCTGTGAGGCCAGGGACGCGACCATGTCCGTGTGTTCCCGGGTGAATTTGCAGACCTCGCCGGTTTCCGGATCGGTGGCGTTGATCAGTTGGACCACGCCGAGGATGTCGCCATGGTGGTCCTGCATGGGAATGACCAGCATGGACTTGGACCGATAGCCGGTGACGCTGTCATACTTTCTCGGGCCGCTGAAATCGAAATCTTCGGCCTCATACACATCTGCTATGTTGATGTTTTCGCCCGATAGGGCCGTGTAGGACGAGACATTGGCGTGGTTGGGCGTACCGTCGGGAAGAAACAGGGGCACCGGTGTCAGCTTGATGTCATCTCTGTGCCGGGCATGGATGTCATGGCTATCGTTGTGCATGATGCTGAAAACCAGGGTCTGTGTTCCATTGTCCACCAGGTACAATGTCCCGGCGTCCGCCCTGGTCGTTGCCTTGGCTTCATCCAGGATCAGATTCAGCAAGGTGTCGATGTCCTTTTCTGCGGAAAGGGCTATACCTATGGTTGTCAGTCTTTTAATGATCGAGTTGCTCATGGCACGATATCCGCGGCTCAAGGGGTGGGCTCTGATATGTTTTACAGACATATGTCAATTACAGGTGACTGACAACCGGAAAATCCCTGTGGGCTCGGGTCTGGAAAACAACGCCCGCGGGAGCCGGAAGTACGGGTGCCCCCTTTTATATCCCCATGTACGCAACTTGAACGAGGCCGTATGAGCAGTTCTTCCAAAGAGATGCCTTTCCAGCTCGTCAGTACCTTTTCCCCCCGTGGTGACCAACCGTATGCCATCGAAGAGCTGGCCGCCAACGTTGATAGGGGGGTAAAGGACCAGGTCCTTTTGGGCGTGACCGGATCTGGCAAGACCTTCACCATGGCCCAGACCATTGCCCGGACAAATCGTCCCACCCTGGTCATGGCCCCGAACAAGACCCTGGCCGCCCAGTTGTACACCGAGTTTTCCGCCCTCTTTCCCCACAATGCTGTCGAATATTTTGTCAGCTATTACGACTACTACCAGCCCGAGGCCTATCTTCCCCATTCGGACGTGTATATCGAAAAGGATTCGTCCATAAACGAGGATATCGACAAACTCCGTCACGCGGCCACCCATGCCTTGCTCACCCGGCGGGATGTGGTCATTGTGGCCTCGGTCTCCTGTATTTATGGCCTCGGTTCTCCGGAGTACTACGCCAAGATGCTCATTCCCGTAGAGCAGGGAGATCCGGTGAGCATGGAATCGATCATCGAGCGACTGGTCGACGTACAATACGAGCGCAATGATTTAGATTTCCACCGAGGAACATTCCGTATCCGGGGAGATGTCCTGGAGATCATTCCGGCCTACGAGCACGAGCAGGCATTGCGCATCGAATTCTTCGGTGATGAGATCGACGGTATTTTTGCGACCGATCCCCTGACCGGTGAGATCAAGGAACGGCTGGCAAAAACGGTTATCTATCCGGCCAGTCACTATGTCTCGGACAGGGAGAATCTGAACCGGGCCATGGATGATATCCGCGAGGAGCTCAGGTCGCGACTGGTTTTTTTCAAGCAAGAAAACCGGCTCGTGGAGGCACAGCGGGTGGAACAAAAGACCCAGCTCGATCTGGAGATGATCGAGGAACTCGGGTATTGTAACGGGATCGAAAACTATTCTTTGCATCTGGACAACCGTCGTCCAGGCGAGCCCCCGGCAACGCTGCTCGACTATTTTCCGGAAGATTTTCTGCTCGTTGTGGACGAATCCCATATCACCGTCCCCCAGATAGGTGCAATGTTCAATGGGGACCGTTCCAGAAAACAGACCCTGGTCGATTTCGGCTTCCGTCTTCCCTGTGCCCTGGATAACCGCCCGTTGTGCTTCGAGGAATTCTTGGACAGGATCAACCAAACCGTCTATGTTTCGGCCACGCCGGGGCCGTGGGAGTTGGAAAGGGCGCAGGGATTGGTCGTGGAACAGGTCATCCGGCCCACCGGGTTGCTCGATCCGGTTCTCGAGGTCAGACAGACAACGGGGCAGATGGATGACCTCATGGGAGAATGTTTCGCCCGTATCGAGCGGGACGAACGGGTTCTGGTAACGACCCTGACCAAGCGCATGGCAGAGGATCTGACCGAGTTCCTCCAAACGCGGGGGATCGAAGCCCGGTATATGCATTCGGATATCGACACCCTGGAACGGGTGGCCATTCTCCAGGCTTTGCAACAGGGGGAATTTTCGGTTTTGGTGGGGATCAATCTGTTACGTGAGGGATTGGACCTTCCAGAGGTCTCCCTGGTGGCCATTCTGGATGCGGACAAGGAAGGTTTTCTGCGTTCCAACCGGTCCCTCATCCAGACCTTTGGGCGGGCCGCACGCAATGCCGGCGGACGGGTGATCATGTATGCCGACCGTGTCACCGATTCCATGCGTACGGCCATGGATGAATGCAACCGGCGGCGGGAGAAACAAGATGTCTTCAACAAGGAGCGGGGGATCGTCCCCAAAACCATCCGCAAGGGACCGGTCCGGAATATTCTGTATGAACTCCGTAGTGGAGCAGATGGACCCAAGGAAATGTCCCTGGCCGAGACCGCTGCGGCCTATCATGGTAAGCCCAAGGAAAAGGCCAAGGAGATCAAAAGGTTGGAACGGCTCATGCGTCAGGCAGCCAAAGAGTTGGAGTTTGAGGTGGCGGCCCGGCTCAGGGACAGGATCGCGGCCTTGAAAAAAGAATGATGCGTGGTCCCTTGTAGAATATATTTCCCGGGAGACACAGTTCCGGACAATCAGCCAGAGTACCCGATGCGCAAGAAATCATTCGCAGCACGATACTACCAGCTCAAACTCCGTTATGGGAGTTTTCTCCCCTTTGTCATGGGGTGTTTTTCTTTTTTTCTGGTATTCCTGTATGGTCTTTTCATTTATATGTATATTGAAGGGTGGGGATTCCTGGACAGTTTCTACCAGGTGGTCATCACCCTTTCCACGGTTGGATTCACCGAAACCCATGAGCTTTCGGAAACCGGCCGGCTTTTGACATCCACCCTGATCCTTCTGGGCGTCGGTACCTTTGCCTATCTGGTCGGGGCGTTCACCCAGTTTTTGGTCGAGGGAAAAATTCAGGATATGTGGGGGAGACGCAAGGTGCAACAGATCATCAATAAACTGCGGGACCATTTCATTGTCTGCGGGTATGGGCGGATCGGCAACGTGGTCGTTCGGGAAATCGTGGGTGACGGGTTGCCGGTCGTGGTTATCGAGAACGATCCCGTCCATGTGGAGGAACTCAAGAGCAAGCAGATTCTGGTTATCGAAGGGGATGCCACGGAGGACGAGCTCTTGCTTTCAGCCGGCCTCGATCGGGCCAAGGGGCTCATTGCCTGTCTGAACCAGGTCTCGGAGAACGTCTATGTGACCCTGACCGCGCGCCAGACCAACCCGGATATCTATATCGTTGCCAGGGCGGATAAGGAAGGTTCCGTGCAGAAGTTGATGATGGCCGGAGCGGACAAGGCCCTGACCCCGCACATGATCGGTGGAATGCGCATGGCCCAGATGGTTCTTCGGCCGACGGTTACCGACTTCCTGGAACTCGCCCACCAGGGAGAGGAACTCCAGATGGAAGAAATCGTGGTCCAAAAGGGATCGACCCTGGTGGGCAAGGATCTGATCGCCTCGGAAATCCGTCCGCGTTTCAATCTGATCATCATTGCCATCCGCAAGACCACGGGAAAGATGATCTTCAATCCCGGTCCCCAGGAAGTGCTGGAACAGGGGGATGTGCTCGTGGGTATCGGCAAGCACGAGAATTTCGAGATGCTGGAACGGGAAACGGGGGGATAGGTTGTAGGTGGTTAGGTGATTTATCCTGGGGGGAGGTCCGAGGCTTGAGGAAATGACGGGTTCGACGAACATTTTTGCCCGGTGGGAGGAACATGACCACGACAAACGTATTGCGTGACGCTGTCAACGGACTGCAATCGTTGCTGTTCCGGTTTCGGATATTGATGTCCCTCAAATGGTGGGGAGAGACCGTTGTCCAGGGGTTTCTCCACGACAATTGTTTGCTCCGGGCCTCTGCCCTGACCTATGTCACTGCGTTGGCCATCGTTCCTTTTTTTGCCGTGGCCTTTTCCGTGTCCAAGGGGCTTGGGTTCCAGAATTCCGTGTATATTCGAGAACTCTTGCTCCGGGTGTTTGCCCAGAACAACGAGCTTGTCGATCAGGTCATCGGGTATATCAACAACACCAACGTGGGCACCCTGGGGGTCATCGGGGTGGCCTCCATCGTTGTCACGGTCTTTCTGCTGTTCAACAACATCGAGAAATCCTTCAATGTCATCTGGGGGGTCAAGGCCGGCCGGACTCCGGTACGTAAGTTTACCGACTACCTGGCCCTGATCCTCATCTGTCCCTTTTTGGTCATCACCTCCCTGAGTACCACGGCCTATCTCCAGAAGTCCCATATTCTCGATCAGATCATGGGCGCTTCCATGCTCGGCGGATTCCGGGCCGTTGTCATCGGGTTCGTGCTGCCGCTCCTGCCCGTGGTTCTCGGACTCTTCGTCATCTACACGGTCATCCCCAACGTCAAGGTCAAGATCGGTAGCGGTCTGATGGGGGCCCTGGTTGCGAGCGTTCTTCTCCAGTCCACGCAGATGTATTTTATCGGCAAATCCATGGGGGGATCCCAGTACAACGCCATCTACGGGAGTTTCGCCCAGGTTCCGTTGGCCTTTCTGCTCATGTACTGGAGCTGGGTGGTTGTGCTCATCGGTGCCGAGGTCAGCTATGCCATGCAGAATTTCAAGAAAGGGGACAAGGGGGGCGGCAAGGCCGGAATGGGAGAGGACATGACTCCGCATGTCCGTATCCAGGCGGCCCTCGAACTTTTGACCCTGATGACCCGTGCGGCCAGACAGGGGAGCCCCCCCCCGGCAAGCCATGAACTGGCCCAGGAGATCCATCTTCCGCTCAAGGATACCAACAAGGTCCTGGAAGAGTTGGTGGATCTCGGGTATGTTGTCCAGATCTTCAGGGAGGAAGGGGATGGGTACGGGTTGTACCGACTGCCCCAGACCCTGACACTCATGGAGATCATCGGATCCCTGATGACCTGCGATCCATGTCCCGGATCAAGGGGCCAAAAGGAAGTGGAAAAAAATGTGGAGAGGGTTTTGGATACCTTTTATCAGGCCGCTGTCGAGAGCGTGGAGAACGTAACGCTGGAGATGTTCGAGAAGAACAGGGACGGATACAAGGCCGGGGCCTGAGGCCGGTGGAGCGACACGGCAAGATCCCCTGTCTCCAGGGAGGCGGCAGGAGAAGGGGAGGCAGGAGTCAAGGAGGCCGGGATACAGAGAGGGGACTCGACAGGGGCGGGGTTGGATTACCCCCGCCATCCGGGATCATGCCAGGGATGACAAGAATGGTTGGGAGGTGGCAGCCTTGTTCATGGCCCGACACACAAATGGTGGCAACCCATGCTCGGTCTGGCTCGTTATTTTTTTGAGGAAGAACGCTATGCCTTGTTCTTGTCTCGCTTGATCTCGTCCCAGAGTACATCCATCTCCTGAAGACCCATTGCAGAGATGTCCAATCCCCGTTCCAGGGCCAGGTTTTCGAGCTGGTCGAACCGGTCCAGAAATTTTTTGTTTGCTTTGCTCAAACAGGTGTTGGCCTTGAGGCCGTGTCTACGGCCATATTCCGTGAGCCCAAAGAGATAATCCCCGAATTCCTCTTCCATCTGTTCGGTATTTCCGGCTTTTTTGGCTCCGATCCATTCATTCCACTCTTCCCGGAGCTTTGTCTCCTGGTCCTCGTCCCTGTCCCAGGTGAATCCGACCCGGGCCGCCTTGGAGTTGATGCGGTATGCCCGCAGCATTGGCGGGAGGGATCTGGGCAGCGAGGAAAAGACCTTTTGGGACCCGTCCTTTTTTTCCGCCTTTTCCTGCTTTTTGATCTGTTCCCACGTGGCGTAGAGTTCCGGAGTGGTCGTGATATCCTGGTCCCCGAACACATGGGGATGCCTCCGGATCATCTTGGCGGCGTTTTCTTCCCAGACCCTGTCCAAAGGAAAGGATCCGGTTCGGGCGTACCACTGGCCTATGAACAGAAGAAGAAAGAAAACATCGCCGAGTTCTTCCCGTATTTCGTCGGTATCGTTGTCCCTGATGGCCTCAACGAGTTCGAAACATTCCTCTACCAGATAATCGCACAAGGTCTCCGGGGTCTGTTTCCGGTCCCAGGGACACCCGTCCGGAGCGACCAGACGCTCGATGACGTCGAGAACCGGCTGGATATTTTTGTTACTGTTGTTCACGCATTTGTTCCTGTTTTTCTTTCAGTTTTTCCATCCAGTCGGCGTGCCAGAGTCCCTTGAGCGAGGAGCTTTTGGACCGGAACTCGCTACGCATGTCGTCGGGAAGAAAGCCGGCTACGGATTCGTTGACCATGCCGATATATGGAGCAACCTTGGATTCGGTGAGCAGGGAAGCCTTGGAGGACAGGAATGTGGTCAGCACAATGAGGATAACGCTGCACAGCAGGAGTCCCTTGGCGAATCCGAGCCCTCCTCCGCCAAGACGGTCGAGCCACCCGAGCATGATCATCTTGAGAAATTGTTTGAGCATAGTGGAAACAACGAACACGGCGATCATGGTCCCGAAAAAAATGGCCAGATAGGCAACCGCCCGAGCGTATCCCGGCGTCTCAATAAATTTTTGCACCATGGGCAAGAGCTGGTCGTGGTATGTGTTGGCCAGAAAAAATCCCAAAACCAGACCAAGGATCGAGGCGATCTCTCGGACCATGCCCCGGAATATACCCCGGAGAAGCAGGGTTCCCAGAATGATGACAAAGATGATGTCCAATATGTTCATGCGTTCTCCCTAGACACGGTGGCCGCATTTGACACGGGCGGATTGTTGTCCGTGGTGAGTATCTGTGGGTGGGAATCGTTAGTACGATGTTTTCCAAATGTACAGTGACTTGATCGTGGTTTTATCACAAGGTCGGCTGCAAGACATGGCCGTGCTTGTGATGACCGGACCACGGATCTTGACAGTCTGCGGATCACGCTTTAGTGGCTGACTTCATTTTTAGTAACAAAATCATTTCATGAAAATCCGTTCATGAATCAAGGAGAAAACAATGGCCCTTGAAATCCGCTTGGTGAAACTGATCAATGGCGACATGGTCATCGGCAAATGGGACGTGGAAAACAATAAGATCCAGGACCCCGCGACATTGCAGACCATTCCCACCCAACAGGGTGATGTCCAGATGATGCTACTTCCTTTTGGCTACCCTTTCGACAATGAAATCGGGGGGGAGATTTCCATGAACCATGTCATGTACGAGTACCGGACCGTGCCAGAGGAGCTGAAGACCAAATACATGGAGGCTTCGAGCAATCTGACCCTCTCCACGCCGGGAGATTTGAAAAACCTGGAAAATCTCGGACACGGTGGCGGCAACGTCTCCAATCTCGGTGATCTTTTCAAGAAATAATCTCCTATATCCGGGGAGAGCATGACCTGCCAAGGCACAAAGGAACGAGCATCTCCTTTGTGCCTTTTGTCTTCTTTCCGGGGTGTTTTCGACCCCGTCACTTATTACCACCGATACCATGAAAGAACTCCTTCCCCTGTTTCCCCGCCCAAGCCATTATTTGGGTAACGAAATAAATTCTGTCCACAAGGAACCGGCCGCAATGGCGGTTCGACTGGCCCTCGCCTTTCCTGATCTCTATGATGTGGGGATGTCCTATCTGGGCCAGAAGATCCTGTATGGACTCGCAAACAAACCAAGCGATGTGTGGGCTGAACGGGTTTTTGCGCCTCCCAAAGAGGTGGCGGACCTGCTCAAAAAACACGATACCCCATTGGCCTCACTGGAATCCGACACCCCGCTAGGAGATTTGGATGCCATTGCCTTTAGTGTCACCCACGAGCTCTGCTATACGAATATTTTGTATATGCTCGATCTTGCCGGCATTCCCCTCCGGGCCGAGCAGCGGGACGGGAGACATCCGCTGGTCATCGCCGGTGGTGGATGTACCCTGAATGCCGAACCCATTGCCCCGTTTTGTGATCTCATGGTCCTCGGGGATGGGGAGGAGGTCTTGATGGACATCATCGGAGCCCTCCGGACCGGACGCCAAAGAAACGTTTCCCGCGGCAGTCTTCTGCAGAAGATGGCCGCGATACCCGGCGTGTATGTCCCTTCCTTGTTTGTCGATACCGGTTCGGGCTCGGTCCCGCATCCTGATTCTTCCGGGGTTCCCGTGCCTGAAAAGCGCAGTGTCGCAGACATCAATACCATCGATTTTCCCACCAGACAGATTCTTCCGTACGGTAAACCGGTGCATGACCGGCTGACCGTGGAAATCGCCAGAGGGTGCACGCGCGGGTGCCGGTTTTGTCATGCGGGCATGGTCTACCGCCCGGCCCGTGAACGGTCACTTGTGGAGCTCAAGCGGATTATTGATCAGGGACTGGCCCAGACGGGGTATGAGGAGATTTCTTTTCTTTCTTTGAGTACCGGAGATTTTTCCGCTTTTCAGGGGCTGTTCATGCAGACCTATGCCCAGTGCCGCGACCAGCAGGTTTCTATTTCCCTGCCTTCCCTGCGGGCCGGATCGGTCAATGGATCCCTGCTTTCACGCATGGCCGAGATCCGGCATACCGGAATGACCGTTGCCCCGGAGGCGGGAACCCAGCGGTTGCGGGACGTGATCAACAAGGGGATCACCGAAGAGGAGATTCTGGGGCATTGTCGCATGGTTTTCTCCCATGGATGGCAGGGTATCAAGCTCTATTTCATGATCGGTCTGCCAACGGAGACCCAGGAGGATCTGGATGGAATTCTGGATCTTTGTTTGAAAGTCCGGGAGGCCGCTGGAAAAAAAGCGAAACAGGTCCGGATTACTGCGGCCATTTCTCCCTTTGTGCCCAAACCGTTCACTCCTTTCCAGTGGGAGCCACAGATCACCATGCGGGAAATCGAGGAGCGGATCGATTATTTGAAGAAAATTTTTACGCGCTACCGATTTTTACATCTCAAGTGGCACCACTCGCACATGAGCTTTTTGGAGGGGGTTTTTTCCAGGGGGGATCGAAAACTGGCCCGCGTGGTTGAATCTGCTTTCCGCAAGGGGGCGATTTTTTCCAGCTGGTCGGACCATCTGGACCTGCCTGTTTGGCTCGAGGCCATGCAGGAGTGTGGATGTGATGCTGATGCCTATCTCCGAGAACGGGATCCGGAAACCTTGCTGCCCTGGGACCATCTCAATAGTGGGGTGAGCAAGAGGTTCCTGCGTACCGAGCGGGCAAGGGCCCTTGGCCGGAAACTGACACCGGACTGCCGGTACAACCCGTGCCGCAATTGCGGTGTGTGCGGTTTCGACGGCCACCCGTCCATTCTCACCCCGTCCGAAGAAACCCCGTTACAGCCGGTACTGAACAATGTCGACCGGGACCAACAAGAAGAATCCTGCCCGGATGTCCCTCCCATCGATCAGGACCGTTTGACCAGCAAGGTTTGCCACTACCGTTTGTGGTACCGTAAACTGGGGCTGTCCATATATTTGAGCCAACTTGAACTGCAGAGGATTTTTGAGCGGAGTTTGCGCAGGGCCGGTTTACCCGCAACCTTTTCGGCCGG
Source organism: Desulfoplanes sp. (assembly GCF_054921335.1). NCBI lineage: Bacteria > Pseudomonadati > Thermodesulfobacteriota > Desulfovibrionia > Desulfovibrionales > Desulfoplanaceae > Desulfoplanes > Desulfoplanes sp. Next base: position 21,378 of record NZ_JBUDSQ010000020.1, read on the forward strand.
TTTCCATCCCATGCCCCTGATGTCGTTCGGTATGGCCCTACCTGTGGGGGTCGGGAGTCAGGCCGAATGGGTGAACATATATTTTCGGGAGGAATTGACCGAGGAGGATATCCTGGACCGTATGGCCGGACAGCTTCCCGAGGGGATGCGGGTGCTCGCCGCCCAGCGTTTGGGTATGGGCAAAAAGCAGAGCCAGACCGTTGCCGAAGAGTACACCATCTGTTTCACGGGTCCGTCCGGAGCGGTCCGTGAGCATCTGACAGCCTGGGAAAGATTTATTGCCGGCGATTCTTTTTCCATCGAAAAGAGGAATAAGCGGGGAAAAACGGTCCAAATCGATCTGAGACCATGTGTCAAATCCAGTGTTTTCCTGGACAAGGATACCCTGAAGGTGGTTTTTGACTGGCAAGAGAGGTATGCCAATCCGTTGAATCTGCTGAACGCGGTCTGTACCGGTCTTGATCCCCTGGGTTTTTCGATGGTCAAGGAACGTCAGATCATGTAACGACGTTTCCCCGCCATTTTTGTGGACCAACCGGTCAGCAATTCCCGGTAAAAATAGTCACAAGCGCAATCATTCCGGATAGATTCAAGGGGCGATTCGCGAATCCCCCGTTTTTCCGAGCCCCGGGAGGCGAGAAAAACAATGGGTTGGGCATGGGGCTTGCCGGACCGGAATATCCTGCCAACCGGTTACTCTTTTTCTTTCAGCCACTTGAGTATTTCGTCATCCTCTTCCCCCACGGAGGCATGGGGCGCTGAACTCTTGTGTTCGGAGCGATGGACGTGGGCGGTTTTTTTGCGGGTGACGAGCAGAATGATGACGATGACCAGCATTACCCCGACGATGGACAGGAGTCCGTAGGTGACCACCTGGGTGATGGATTGGTGGATATTTTTGAGTTCTGTTTGGGATCGTTTTTGGAGTCCGGAGAGTGTGGCGTTGATGTTCTCGAGAGAGGAATAATGCCCAAGGGTTTTTTCTCTCTGTGAGGACAGGAGATCCTTGATTTCCTGCGAGAGTTTTTTCTGTGTGGCCAGGCTGTTTTCAAGCAGGGTGATCTTTTTTTGCATCTTCAGGATAGTTTGATCCTTGTTTTCCATTTTTTTCTGGATCCCGAGGATTTGTTTCTGGACATCACTGGAGTTTTTCTTGAGAAGTTCTGCGCTTTGTTTGTCCAGGGCGGTAATGGACTGCAACAATTCCTGATTCCGTTTTTTCTGGATTGTCTGCAGGGCCGCGTACCCTTGGGCCTGCTCCTTTTGCAGTTTTTTTATTCGGGATATTTCCTCGCCGAGCGTTTCTCCCATTTCCAGGGTGTTGGAGTTTGTCGTATTCACTGCGTCAAGGGCCTTGAGGATATCCTCTCCGTGGGTCGCGGATGTGGTACGCAGCTTTTGTATGGCCTGGTCGATTTCCGTCAGCTTCTCTCGGATCGATCCGACGGTTGCCTGCAGTCCGTATATCTTGTTTTGCATGGTCATCATCCCGGTTTCGCGTGTGTCTTCGACCGAGGATGTCTTGTTTTGACCGGATGCCACCAAGGGAAAACAGGTCAGGACCAGAATCAAGAATAACATGTTGTTGCGCATATTGGTTTCCACGTGTGGGCTGGAAGGGAACGGATTGTATCGGGACAGGTGATCGGAGACCCTTACCGGCAACTCCGCTTTTTGTCCAAGATATTTAAGGGGCTTGATAGGGGCCGACACGTGGAAAGGGTTCCCATTAACAAAGGTCTTCCAGAATAATCTGGAAGACCTTTGTTTTGTCCGTCGTGCAGGGACGTCGTGCGTTCAAGGGGCATACGGGTGGGGTGAAAGGCAGGCTCTTCCCGCGTTTTCCCCCCACGATTCAAAGCCTGGTCCGTTTTTGCCAAAGAACTACATTTCCTTTTTGTTCCCGGAACTCATTTGCAGCCCAATACCCTCGAAGAGATAAAAGATGGCGAACCCCCAAAGCAGGGTATAGACAACATAAAAGGTCAGGGAAAATACGAGCATTCCCGCTTTGGTCGTTGAATTCTGGGGAACGACGCCGTAAAAATTATACCCCACCTCAAGACCGCGTTTGACCACCTCGGAAACGAATTTTGCCGCTTTGAAATCCTTTTGGTGTTTGAGTCCGACATCCATGGTCTTGAAGATTTTCCACCAGACAAAAAGGGTTTCTTTACCTTCCATCCCATACCTGGTTTCCAAGAGGTCTCCCTTGTTGTGGAACATGTTTTCTGCGTCCCGGATGGCCTGGGATACGGCAGTGTGCAAATCACCCTTGACCGTGACGGAGGTGTTTGATGCCGCGGCAACGATACCTGCCTTTTCCATGATCAGGGCACTCTTGGTGGCCAGTTCGGGACTGTCCATCTGGAATCGCAGGTCGATTGTATGGCCCTTGTATCCCATATTCTCTTCCTTGAGCCGAGGAAAATAGTTGGTCGACCCCTTGGCTATCGAGTTGAAAAGATTGTCCGAGGCATGGAAGGCGTTCACCTTCTCCTCGTGCGCACCTGTAAATGATGGGGAAAACATGTACGTGAGCACGCCGAAAAAGATGGCCGCCAGAATGAGCCCCATGGAGAAGTGTTTTTTGTCATATACGATCATTGTTATGCCTCCCCTCTGAGCAGATTGAGATTCCCGAGGAATTTGCCGATGACCCAGACGGCAAAGAACCCAATGATGACAAAGAAGGCCCAGTTCCCGACACTGGCCAACAGGGAGGTGGTTGTATCGGAAATTGTGATGATCTTCATCTCCCCAAGCTTGCCTGGAAGGGCAAACAAACGATTGATGAATCCGGCGAGGATCGCTGTGGCATAGAACCCGCGGATGTAGATCCCCTTGACGATTTTAGTGGTCATGGCACCGATCTGGATGCCAAGCAGTGATCCGATGAGCATACCCATTGCGAGGGTGTAGAAGATGAAACCGTAGATTGCGTACTGGCTGATTGAAGCGAATCCCGCAGTGAAGATAATTTGCAAGATGTCCGTGCCCACTGCGGTAAAAGAGGACACGCCAAGGACATAGACGAACATGGGAAAGGTGACGAACCCACCGCCTACACCCATGATGGCTGCCAGAAAACCGACCAATCCACCGCAAAGAGCCACGAACCAGGCCGAGATTTTCTTCCCGCCGGGGAACAGATCCTGGTCAAAGGTGATCATCGGAGGGATAATCGTTGATTGCAGTTTGGCGGGCAGGCCGGCACCGGTGTCTTTGGTCTGTGTAGTGGCCGCGCCGGTAGCGTTGCCTGCATTGCGCAGTTTGAGGAAATCCAAAAGGGCGTATATGCCCAAAAAACCCAACAACACGACATAAATGATGCTGATGAACGTATCGCTCATGACAGGGTTGAGTTCGTAAATCCATCGGTTCAAAATGCCTCCGGCAAATACTCCTCCCATGGAACCGACCAGAAAGGCGATGGCCAAGGCCACCGAAACATTGCCAAGTTTTTTGTGGATGGTCGTACCCATGATCGCCTTGGCGAAAATATGGAAGAGGTCCGTCCCCACGGCCAGAATTCCCTTGATACCGGCACTCATGAGTGCCGGTGTGATGATGAATCCCCCGCCGGCCCCGATGCATCCGGTGATCAATCCGGCGCATAGTCCGATGAGCATGGATGCGATGAAGATCCCCGGGGTATAGAAGGCAGGGGCATAGGCTTTCTTGCCCCCAAGAATTGCAGGCAGGTCTGACGAGCCTGACGCGGCAAAGGCTATGGACACGATAATGATCGGTACGACCATGAACGCGAGCAACCGGATTTTTTTCTTGTCCCGCAATATGGACATCGACGTCTCATAATCCCAACGGGCGTGTGCCGTCGTCGCCGCCATGAGGGCGGCGTACAATCTTTTCCCAAAAGCCATACATATTCCTCCTTGAAGAGTATCGTTCTAATTTTTTTATACATTGCAAGGCACTATACATTTTCTTTCTTTTTTTCGGCCTCCTTTTTGAGTTGCATCGTTTTTCTCTCGTGGAGTAACTTTTTATGGTAGGCGTCTTCCAATTTGAACAAAAGATCATCTATGTCCGTAGGCTTCATGAGGTAATCAAACGCCCCGAACTCCATCCCCTCCAATGCAGCCTCTATATTCGCATGCCCAGTGAGCATGATTACTTCGGTCAATGGGTGCTGTTTCTTGATTTCCGTCAGTGTTTCAATCCCATCCATGCCCGGCATTTTGACATCGAGAACCACGATGTCCCGTGGGCTCTTGTGCATCATCCCGATGGCTTCCGATCCACTGGAGGCACCTGCAATTTTTATGTTCCGCTTGGACAGTCTCTTGAGCAGCGTTGATCGAAAATCCTCTTCGTCATCAACGAGCAGCACGGAAAAATTCCGTTCCATGGTATTCACCTCCCTTCTGGGACGGCCTTGTTGATTTTTTCGATCAATTCCTCGAGATCACACGGCTTGGTGAGATAATCCATGGCACCGCATTTGAGTCCCTCCTCGGCGGCCTGTTCCGATCCATGCCCGGTGAGCATGATAACGGGAATATCCGGAGCCATTTTTTTGATGATCTTGAGCACCTCAATTCCATCCATTTCCTCGAGTTTTAGATCAAGGATCACGATATCGAAATCCTTTCTCCTGAGAACCCGGAGAGCTTCGGTCCCAGTCAACACCCCGGTGACCTCTATACCGCGTTTGGTCATCCTTTTGGCCAGGACGTTGACGAATCCTTCCTCGTCATCGACGAGCAACAGTGCTATGGATCCATCTGATGGCTCATGTTTCATCGTTCAATCCCATGATTGTCTTGAAGTGATTTCCCGCATCTGGGCCTCGATAATCTTTTCTTCATGCTTGAGCTTCTTGGTCTTTGCTCCACCGATCTTCGTCAACAGTTGGTCGATATCACATGGCTTCATGAGATAATCGAAAGCCCCCATCTTCATGCCGTCAATAGCCGATTCAACGGTTGCGTGCCCGGTGAGCATGATCACCTCGACCAGGGGATAGTCCTGCTTGATGGCCTTGAGGGTATCTATGCCGTCCATTCCCGGCATCTTCACATCAAGGACCGTCACGTCGATCTGGTCGTTGCCGGACAGAAAATCCAGGGCTTCTTGTCCGCTATAGGCCTTACTGACCTCGATTCCGCGCTTCCCGAGTCGCTTTGACATCGTTTGGACAAAACCTTCTTCGTCATCAACCAAGAGAATCCGTGTTGCCATATACGCCTCCTTTATTCTTTGCTTTGCTGGGATACGGGGATACGGATATGGAACACCGTGCCCTTACCCACAGCACTGTTGACAGAAATTTCCCCGCCGGTTTTTTTGACGATCCCGTAGCAGATGGACAACCCGAGTCCGGTACCCTTGCCCACGGCCTTTGTGGTGAAAAATGGGTCGAAAATTCTCTGTAGATTTGCTTTGGCGATGCCTGAACCCGTGTCGGCGATATCGGTGACGATCATCTCTCCGTCCAGCCGTGTCGTGATGGTTATGGTCCCGCCTTTTTTGTGATTGATGGCATCCACGGCGTTGTTGATGAGATTGAGAAAAACCTGTTGCATCTCTGAGGGCGAGATGTGGACGCTCGGCAGAGCCGGTGAAAGATTGGTGATGATTTCCACATTCCCATACCTGGCGCGTTTTTCGGAAAGCTCAACGACTCCGACGATGATGGTATTCAATTGGACGTCCTGGATCCGCGAATCGATTTTGCGGGCAAAGCTCAGCAGCTTGTGGGTGATCTCCTTGCAGCGGATCCCCTGGGTCCTGATCTGTCCAAGAGCCCGCTGGTATTCTTTATAGTTTTCACTCTCCCTGAATTCCTCTTCGTCGAGGATATCACCCATCCATCCCGCCTCTTCGACCATGATGGCCACGGGATTATTGATTTCGTGGGCGATGCCCGCAGCAAGTTCCCCAAGGGATGCGAGCTTGCCCGCCTCGATGATCTGCTCGTTCATCATCTCTTTTTCCTGGTCGGATTTTTTGATCTGGCTGACCATTTTTCTGGATAGAATGACGGCCATGACAAAAATACTGCAGCTGCCGAGAAAAAATATGATGATGCCCAGATTACGCGTCTGGTACAGGTCGGAAAAGGCATCCTTTTCGTCTTGTTGAAAAATCAGGACCCATTTCCCATTGTTAAGTGTTGTGACAAGGTATAAGGAATTGTGGTCACTTGAATAGGATCCTTGGAACACCTCGACTTCATCGCCAGGGATATTCCGGGTAAGAATATCGTTATTGATGGTTTCAGGATCGGGCTGGTTGACTTGGAGTTTTGTTTGCAGTTCCCCTTTCCTGTTGACGATAAACGCCCTTCCTGTATTGCCGATGCGGATATTCTTGACCAGTTCATTGAAAAGAACGAAGTCGATCGTTGTTCTGAGAATCCATTGCTGTTCGCCATATGTTTTTCGGATTGCAATGATAAAATGGGGGAGCCCCCGAATACCCAAGAAGACATCACTTATGTAATACTCCTTTACCATGGCCTCCTTGAACCATTCCGCTTGGGAGTAATCGACCCTCCCGAGCTTGAATGGACCGACATAATCGGTTTGCATCCCTTGTGAATTGACAAGGCCGATATCGACAAAGAAAGGACCGTATTCTTCTCGCAATTGTTCCAGTTTGTTTTTTAGGGCATTTTCACTGTCGAGCATAGAAATGGAGCAGGTCCTGGAGAGAAAAAGAATATTGGCCAGTTTTTCTTTGAGAAAGTTGTCGATATTCTGTTTATGCCTTTCGACAAGTTCCTGGATATGGGCTATTACTTTCTCTTTGTACGCATTGTTGTATTTATAGGATGTGATAAAGGTTATGAGAATGAGCGGGGTGAACGAGGCAATGATCATCTTGACGATCATATTCCTGGTCAGATTGTGATAATACGATTCATCGTGTGTGATCTCTTCTCTGTTCATGCCGTTCTCTTTGCGCATAGTGGCCGGACCCGCGTGGTTTTGGGAAGTCTGTTCTAGGAGCACGACGGTACTGGATTTGTCGTGCCAAAAATTCCATGTGAACGTGGTTCTTTGCCGTACAGAAGAAAAGCTCGGACAAGGCTGCCTATCTCCTTTTACTATTTTTTGGCAATGGGCGTGCCAAAATGTTTTTTGCTGATTTTTTTGGATATCTGGCTAAAATCTTTGGCCCGGCATCCGGATATGCGTCTTCTTGGAACAATATGGAACAAAAATAAATCCGCATCTGTCAGATTTTTTTACAGTATGTAAAATACAGCGCGTAAGGGAAGAGATATCCACTTGAGAAATCCTTCGATATCCAACGAACCCGTCCCGTCATCCCCGCTTTTGCCCTGGGAATTCCTGTTATTCTTTTTTATTCTTGGATGTTTTGGGCAGGCACACCCTCTGGCGGCTGCCGTCGGTACGGGGTGTCTGCTCTGGCTGGTCCGTTCGATCCCCCACCGTGTGGGGATTGTCGCGTTGCTGGCCATGGTCCTTCTGGGATGGGGGTACACATGGTTCCGTCTTCCCTCCCCCCCTGCAGACACGCCGCCCGCCGGTCTTTTGGGCACAAAGGTGCCGGTCAGCGGGTGTGTCGAAGACGTGAAGTCCCGGCTGGGGAACCGTATGTATGTCTATGCCGAACATGTGCACATAGGCGATGCACAAGGCGGCTATGACCTGCCGGGAATTCTCCTCATGTCGGTCCGCAACGCCGACACGGTCCCGCTCCCGGGGCAGTATTTTTCCGGCAGAGTCAAGATCCGCCCGGTCCGCTCCCTGAAGAACCCGGGGTGTTGGGACGGGGAGGTGTATTGGCACCGGCAGGGGATTTATTGGCGGACCTATATCGACAATCCCTCTACCCTCGCATTTACTCCTCAACGGGCAACCGTCTTGGAGAGATTGCGGACCGGACTGCGTGCCACCCTGCTGGACGCTGTCTCTTCCCGTTTGGGCCGGGGACTGCTCCTGGCCCTTCTTCTGGGGGACAGGTCACACATCGACCACGATCTTTACTCGACCCTCCAGGCCGCGGGAATCGTGCATACCCTGGCCCTGTCCGGTCTCCATCTCGGGTTCATGGCCCTTTTCGGGTGGATGGTGGCCTGGGTGATCGGGAAGATCCATCCTGGGATATATCAGCGCATACCCCGTCCGAAACTGGCTGTCTTTTTTGGCATTCCACTCATTATGCTGTACATGTGGCTTGGAGGGTTCACCCCTTCGTTGTTGCGTGCAGGGATAATGTTTTTCTCTTGGGCCTTGTTGTTGCTTCTCAATCGTAGCAGGGTGGGCATTGACGGTCTTTGTATTGCTCTCTGTCTCATTATTGTCTGGTCGCCCGTGGCCGTATTTTCTATAAGCCTGCAGTTTTCCGCTCTTGCCGTCGCAGGGATTATCTGTCTGGTACCGCCCATCCAAAGAATTTTGCATACATGGGCAGGACAATCTTTACTCAAGAAAACATGTGCATATGTGTTCATTATCATGGTTGTGAGTCTTGTTTCCAATCTCGCAATACTTCCTGTGCAGGTATGGAATTTTGGTGCGGTGGCTATGCATCACTATTACAATGTCGTTTGGATACCGCTGCTTGGTTTTGTTGTTCTGCCACTTGGTTTCATTGGACTCTTGTTGGCGTCTTTTCCTTGGGTACAGGGGCTGGGAGTGGGTATTCTGCAGGGGGTCGCTTGGATTGTGGACCGGTGTTTCATTTGGCTGACATCTATTGAGCATCTCGGGTATCTGGATACCCTGCAGGCTTTGCGGCCGGGGTTTTGGGAATCGCTCGGGTTTTATTTCCTGCTCCTCCTTTTTCTGGTCACATGGCGGAAAACGGTGCCGTCGGTGCGTAGGACCGTGGCGTTTCTCGGCGTTGGTCTGGCCATGCTGTGCATGCCCGCTTTGTTGGCCTCTTTCGAGCGTACTGGAGATACCTGTCGGTTACTGGTCATGGATACGGGGATGAGCCAGGCGGTGTATATGGAACTGCCCGGTGGCCGAAGGATTCTCGTGGATGGTGGGGGATCCTGGAGCAGAACCTTTGATATGGGCCGGGCCGTTGTCACCCCGGTGATCACCCGGGGCCAATCCCCCGGTCTTGACGGGATCTTTCTGACCCATAGCGACTGCGACCATCTCCGGGGGCTTTACTATCCACTCCTGTCGTGCCGTGTCGGCGGATTTTATTCCAACGGGATCTATCCAAAGGGGACGTGGGACCGGCGACAGTTATCCGCTGCATTGGAAAAAAGCGGGGTTCCTGTCCATACGGTCGGGGCCGGTACACATATCGGGTTGGGGCCACGGGTCGGTATCGAAATCCTGCATCCCCACGGTGATCTCGGTCATATTTCAAACAATGACCGCTCTCTGGTTCTGCGTGTCCTTGTGGATGGTCAGGCCAGAGTGCTCATTCCCGGGGATATCGAGAGGGAGGGGGTGGCGTCCCTGTTGGGGACGGGTGTCCCCCTGGGCGCGGATGTGCTCCTGCTCCCCCACCACGGGAGCGGGTCAAGCTATTGCGAGGAATTGTATGATCGGGTCGACCCAAAAGTGGCCATTGCCGCGGCAGGATGGCGCAACCGATACGGTTTTCCCGCCAAGCATGTGGTTTCCTCGCTCAAGCGGCGGGGCTGTATGGTTCTGTCCACGGGGGACAACGGGGCGGTGGAGGTACGTTGGACGGAAAAGAGTGGAGAGGACATGAGTGTCCATGCTATGCGCGCGGAGCCCGGAAGTGCCGTGCTTGCCCCCCGGTGGGGAACGTGGGGGCGGTGGGGGAAATGGTGACTTCCGCTCTACGCAGAACCATGAGCGTGGAGCAGCGTGGGGGAAAGATTCCGGCGGGGACATCCCGTATGCGTCATGGGGGGATTGTTCTGGATACCGTTCTGGATTTGCCAAGGAGTTATTACTTGAGAATAAAAAAAATACAGGATAGGGGTTCCCCCTTTGTCGAGGGAATCCTGCCCTGTATTGGAAATGTGGGGCTGGATGGGCCCCTTGATGGCAGTAGCGTTTTTTTTACTGGGAATGCACGCAAAACGTTACGAAAAATTTTGGTACCCTTTCCGGGGGTACACGCAAAAAAACAGGGTAGACGTCGTAAACATCTACCCTGTTGATTTTGTTAAGCTAAATACTAAAACTTAACTAAACCTTAGCTGAGCGCCTCTTCTCCCAGAGCTTCATGTCTTTCATCTTTTTGCGACGCTCGCGGGCAAGGGATTTGGCTACCAGAGATGTACCTTTTTTGTAGCCCCATTTGGAGCGGTACTCTTCCGGTGTCAGTCCATGTGTGGCAAGATGCTTTTTGGTCAGAACCTTGAAGCTTTTTCCACACTCCAGACAAATGACGCTTTTTTCGCGGATGGCCTTTTTGGGATCGACAGGAGGTTCGGCAGTTGTACTTGCATCCGAGGTATCTTCAGCGATATTGCGGATTCCTGCAGATAAAGATTGAACCATGGATGTAATTTCTTCTTCTGTCATGTTTCGAACACTAGCCTGGGCCTTGACAATCTCTAACGCTTCTTTGAGATAATCTTCCATTATTTCCTCCAGGTTTATGGATTGTAAGTAATATTTCTTCTGAACTAATTATTTGAAAAATAAATGTCAACGCTTTTTCAATTTTTATCATATTTTATTTTGTTTAGACCATGCTTTCAATAGCAAAATGAAAAAAGGCAGAGACGATATACATCCTTTTGTGCATTGGGTACAGCTGAAAATACGGTCTCTCACTGTGAAGTCATGGTTTGTTTCTGTTGTCAATAACCATTAAAAAACAATAAGATATATATCTAAATCAAAGGAGATGAGATGGCTTCAACCAAGAAAATCGTAACGGATCTTTCTTCCGTGGTTAAGTTTGAGCAATGGATGCGTTTTTATTTTATAAAAAAGGAGGGGGAAGATTTGGTCATTGCTCCTGATGCGGACCATATGAAAAAAATCAAAGCTCTCTACGGTGAGTTCTACGAGCTGGCCGAAGCGATGTGCCAGGTGAAGATGACACCGCAGAATTCACAGCGCTTGATTCTCGATTGTATCTGGGAGCGGTTCGACGGGAAAGAATACAAGTCGAAGCAAATACACAAGACGCTGGACGGCAAAGAGTTTACCACGGAGATTTATCTTTTTAACACGTGGCTGGAACTCCATGATGACCAGCTCTCTCAGCAGATCATAGGGTTTGATGAGTGGGTGGGGCTTTTTGAAACCTGGAAAGATTCCGAGCAGGGCCAGAAGGTACTCTTGTCCATGGAATCGACCCAATCGGGGGCGCAGGGGGGAGAAAATTCCTCCACCGTGCATTGATGGGATAAGAGGACTCAGTGGCGCAAGGCCTCCTGACTGGCGAAGAAAATCTGGGTATTTTTCGCTGTCAGGGGGTTTTTTGGTTGCTTGCAAGGACGGGTTGGGAGCACGACCATTCGGTAGCCAAAGGTGATGGCTGCATCGGGCACCGCTTTTTTTGTCGTCAGGGTGAACCGGAAGGGGATCCCGGAAGCGGGGGGGAGGGGGCCCGGTTCCTGGCCGAGACTTTTTCTGGCTATCACTTTGCCATGGATATCAGATACGTAGGCAGTGAGAACCATTTTCGAAAGCCATGTACCCCAAACAGGGAGACGGTCCGTTCGGGGATAGGCCCTGCCGGAGATGTCAAAGGTGGTATCCTCCCGCGAACATCTATAGGAAAGATCCCAGAACTTGAGCCGCAGGGACGAGGGGGTATCGGCTGTCCATGGTTGGGGAGACAGGTGCTGGACACTCAATGATGAACATCCGGACAGGAACAAAAAGACAAGAACAAGAACCCGCAGTGGGAGATAGTTTGTCTGTTGCATAAACAATGCTTACACGGTTGGCGGTCCTTGTTCAAGCATTTCTGCAAGGGTCATGTTCACCCGGGGCAACGAGCGGATTCTCTTGGGCCCGAGAAATGCCTGTTCCAGCTGGACAAGACGGAAGTAAAGCCGTGTTCGATCCAGGACCGGTGGGTGCTGCATTTCCTTGAGGATCGCCTGGCTCTTGAAGCACCCCGGGAAAGCTCGTGTCGATCCATTGGGGTTGGTCAGGGAATTGGGCACACCGTGCATCCTGCATATCATCAGCCGGTGCGAGTACAATCCACATAGCCCGTCCTTGTTCAACGGACACATGATATGCGGACGTTTTCCCCGAGCCAGATCCCTGTTTGCCTGCGCAACGTATTGCTTGGCGTTTTCAAGAAAGAGGGTACGATCGTCTTCCGTGAGGGTCTTCATGCCCTTCCATAGATACGCCCATTCCACATAGGTATGGTGCATGAAGTAACTGGTGCAGCAATTGTCCTCACAGTCTACACAGGAAAGACCGATTTCATGGGCCACATCCTGGTAGGCGGCTTCCATGTCCTTGTACAGCACCGCCAACTTCCGGAATACGGTTGTCTTGTTTTCTTTGTTGATTTTCATCGCTATAGATAAGGGTTGTGGCTATGCATTGTAACCGCTTTGCGGGGTAAGGGGGCAAGGAAACCGCTGGGGGCCATGGAATCCCAAAGATCCTTGGAGAAAAAAAGAGATGGCTCAGCGTTCCGTTCCCCAACGGTGTTTTGTGCCATACACTCCCGTACGGGGGTACCGGGGATCCGTTTCCCGATGTATCCCGAGTGTACCCAGTCGATCCACTATATAGGCGATACTCCGGTCCAGAGTGAGAATATCCGTCTGCACCGTTATATCGGCTTCCCGCTCGTAGAGCCGGACCCGTTCCGCATACAATTCCTCGATGGATTGCCCGGGCGCAATGGCCAGTCCCCGCAGGGGGGCTTTGGCAATACGTTCACGGATGGTCGGCAGTGAGGCCTCAAGATATATACACACGCCAAGCCCATGCAAATGACGCATGGATCGGTGATCGTACACGACACTTCCTCCTGTGGAGATGACCGTGCGCTTGATATCCAGTCCCTGGATCATCCTGGCCTCAGCATCCAGAAATTCTTCCCTTGTCAGGGACTGGCTCAGGGTGTGCAAATCCATTCCCCACCAGGCCTCGAGAATGTGGTCCGTGTCCACATGTCCCCAGTTGAGAACCTTGGCCAAGGATCCGCCCAGGGTTGATTTTCCGGCTCCGGCCATCCCGATAAGAATGATCGAACGGGTTCCGTCGTTTGCAGGAGAAATAAGCTTAGGCATGGGCAATGGGCATATATTCGGTGGGTAAAACGGGGTGGAAAACCGACCAAGACCGGTTCACTAGATCTTTTCAGACCAAATGGAAAGCCCAAAATCCATCAAGGATTCCGGGCCATGGGGGTATGCAATGCGCGTGGGTCGGAACCGGGCTACCCCCCCAGGTAGGCCTTTTTCACCTCGGGGTTTTCACTGAGTTCCCGCGCCGTTCCCCGGGCCACGATTTCTCCGGTATCCATGACGTAGCCCCGGTGGGCGAATTGCAGGGCCAAACGGGCGTTCTGCTCGATGAGAAGGATGGTCATTCCCTGCTGGTTGAGCTGTTTGAGGGCCCTGAACATGTCATACATGAGTAGGGGGGCGAGCCCCATGGACGGTTCGTCAAGGAGTAAAAAATCGCACCCCGTCATCAGGGCCCTGCCGACGGCGAGCATCTGTTGTTCGCCGCCACTTAGGGATTCACTCCTTTGTTTCTTCCGTTCCACCAGCCTGGGGAAGAGATCGTAGACCCGTTTGTAGTCGGCCCTGATGGTCTCGGTATCCTTGCGGGCATAGGTGGCCAGCTCCAGGTTTTCTTCTACGGTGAGGTTGCCGAAGATATGCCGTCCTTCGGGCACCAGGGCGAGCTTGTAGTTTTGAACGATGGTATGGGCATCGATGCCCAGAATGGATTGTCCGTTATACAATATGTCCCCCCCGAATACCTTCGGCCCCTCTGGGGGGGGGACACGGGTGATGGTGTGCAGGGTGGTCGTCTTGCCCGCCCCGTTGGCGCCGATCAGGGTAACGGCTTCACCCTTGTCGACGGTCAGGGAGACCCCGTGCAGTGCCTCGATATTTCCATAGCGTACATAAAGGTCTTGTATTTCGAGAAGCATCAGATTGTTTCGTCTCCAAGATAGGCTTTGATTACGTCGGGGTTGTTCTGGATTTCGTCCGGGGTCCCATCGGCAATGGTCGCGCCGAAATCAATGACCTTGAGTCTGGAGCACAGGGTCATGACCACGGTCATCTGGTGTTCGATCATCCAGATCGTGATGTCGAATTCCTTATGGATCCGCTGGACCAGACGGATAAGATCCTGGACATCGGCAGAATTGAGTCCGGCCGCGGGTTCATCGAGCAAGAGCAGGGACGGCTTGATGGACAGGGCCCGGGCGATTTCCACCTTGCGCTGCAATCCGTAGGGCAGATTAGGGGGGACCTCCGAGGCGTAGCGGGCCAGATCCAGGGATTCGAGGATCGCCATGGCCTCGTTGGTCAGCCGCCGTTCCTGTTTTTGGTACTGCTTGGTCCTGAGCAGGGCATCCATCAGGGAGTAGCCCATATGGTAATGTTGCGAGACGCAGATGTTTTCCAGGACCGTCATGTCCTTCCATAAACGGATATTCTGGAATGTTCGGGCGACCCCTTGTCCGGTGATCTGGTGTGGCTTGAGGCCGACAATGGATCTGTCCTTGAAGACGATCCCTCCCTGGGTCGGTTTGTAGAATCCACTGACGAGGTTGAACACCGTTGTCTTGCCCGCCCCGTTTGGCCCGATGAGCCCGGCGAGTTCCCCTTGTTCCAGAGCGACGGAGAAATCCGAAACAGCGCACAGTCCTCCAAAAAACTGCGTCAACTCCTTGATTTCCAGTAGTGGCATAGTGATTCCCGTAGCGCGTTATTTAAAGGAATAATATTTTTTGAGCCTGGGAAAGACATCGGATAATTCCCGGTTCCCCATGAGTCCTTCCGGCCGGAATTGCATGAGCAGGATCAGGATCATGGGAATGAGCACCCATTTCCAGACCTGGCTCAGGTGGTATCCGTCGGGCAGAAGGTACGCCCAGTGCATGGCCGTATCCATCCAGGGAATGACGAATCTGAGTATTTCCAGGAGAAGCGTGAAAACTATCGCCGAAATGACCGATCCGCTGAGTGATCCCATACCGCCAAGATAGACCATGACCATGCATTCGGTGGATTTGAGGATGCCGAAGGAACCGGGATTGATGTATCCGAGTATATGGGCGTAGAGTCCGCCGGCGATACCCGCGAGTCCTGACGAGAGCATGAAGGCGATGAGCTTCATCTTGTTCGTGTTCACGCTCATGATCTCGGCGGCAACCTCGTCCTGACAGATGGAGATGATACCCTTGCCGTAGGTCGAACTGACGAAGCGGCGGATGATCCATATGGTCAGGACCGTGCTGATGAATACCCAGATCATTATCCACGGGAGGTCAATGGTGTCGGACATGGCGAAAAGGATCTTTTTCATGCCCATGAAACCGCGGGCCCCGCCGATGCTGTCCATGTTGATGATCGTGCTGGTGACGATGTAATTGGCGGCGATGGTGATGATGGCCAGGTAGTCCCCCCGGGTCTTGAACGAGGGGATGGCGATCAGGATGCCCGCCACTGCAGCCACAAGACCGCCGGCCAGGAGCACTATCGGAAAAAAGAACAGGGCCAGGTCCGGGGAAAGCAGGGGGGGGCCGAAGAATTTGTCCTGGGTGAACAACCATACGTTGAGCACGGAGGAGACATAGGCGCCCACGGCCATGAACGCGGCGTGGCCACAGGCGAATTCTCCCATGTATCCGTTGATGATATTCAGGCTGGAGGAAAGGATGATATTGATGCCCATGAACAGGATGATCGATTGGATGTACAGATCGATGAGTCCTGTTTGCGAAGAGCCGACAAGGACGACGAAAACGAGAGCGACAAGAAGTGGAACGGAGTATTTTTGCATATATCTTACTTTGTTCCTGATAATGGGTGGATACGGTAGCACCGGCTTTTTCCCTGTCACGTTTGGTCCGGGAAAGGGGGCTCAAAAATGCACGTGTTTTAAATCTTTGTTGTCTTGGCTACACCAAAGAGACCCGTGGGCTTGATGCTCAGGATGACGAGCAGAATGGAAAAGGCGATCAGGTCCCGGTAGGTCGAGGGGAACACGGCGACCACGGAGATTTCCACGAATCCTAGAAGAAATCCTCCCAAAAAGGCACCCCGGATATCCCCGATGCCTCCAACGACCGCGGCGATGAACGCCTTCCATCCGATCATGGCCCCCATGTAGGGATCGAGTATGGGGTAGGAAAGGGCGAACAAAAGACCCGCCAGGCCCGCGAAGGAGGAACCGAGAACAAAGGTGAAGACAATGACCGTGTCAATGGGGATGCCCATGAGAGGTACGGCGAATTTGTCATACGAAATGGCCCGCATGGCCATGCCGATCTTGGTTTTGGTGACAATAAATTGCAGGATGGCAAAGGTCAGCAGGGCCGAGAGGATGACCGCCACTTTGAGATTGGTCATGGTAACCGGGCCGAATGTATAGATGACCTTGTCGATGAGTTCGGGGAAGCTCTTTCTGCTGGCGCCAAGCAGTGCCAGGTTGCCGTTTTCCAGAACAAGCCCGCACATGAGGGCGGTGATGACCACATAGAGACGGTGGGCCCCCTTGCGGCGCAAGGGGCGGTACGCGATACGTTCCAGGGATACGCCGAAGACGGCGGTGAGCATCATGGCCAGGGGAATGGTCAGGACGAGGACCCCCCAACCGGGAAGAGCGGAAAGGCTGAGCAAAAAAGTAGCAATGAAAAAAGAAAGATAGGCCCCGACCATGAAGATATCGCCGTGGGCGAAATTTATCAGGAGCAGAACTCCATAAACTAGTGTATACCCCAGGGCTATGAGCGAATAAAAGCTCCCCCATTGCAGGGCGTTGATGATATTTTGAAGAATACTTGCGAGCACTGGAGCCCCCTCTTAACTGATCGTGGATTGCACATACACCCGCTTGGGGTCATGAAAGATTCCGGCCGGGCATGGATCCCGGCCGGAATCTGTTCAGGTTTGGGTGGGTCGTCTACTAGGGGCAAACGGACTTGGTGAATTCGAATTCTCCGTTGTCGTTGATTTTGACAACCACGGCGCACTTGATGGGGTCGCCCTGCTCGTCGAATTTCATGTTCCCGGTTATTCCCTTGAACTCGGCGATGTTGGCCAGGGCATCCCGAAGGTTTTTCCTGTTTTCCCGCAGATCGTCCCCAACGGCGCCCATATCCTGGATGGCGTTGAGCAGAATACGTGTGGCGTCCCAGGTCAAGGCCGCGACATCGGCGGGCTCATAGCCGTATTTAGCCTTGTACTCGTCGATGAATTGTTTGGTGGCTCCGGTGGCACCGGCCGCGGCATAGTGGGTCGAGAAGTACTGGCCCTTGCAGTCGTCCCCGCACAGGGTCATCAATTCGGAGTTGCCCCAGGCGTCGGCACCCATGAAGGAACCTGTCCAGCCGAGATCGTGGGCCTGTTTCACGATGAGGGCGACTTCGTTGTAGTTGTTCGGGAGAAAGATGAAATCGGGCTGTGCGGCGATGATCTTTGTCAACTGGGCACTGAAGTCCTGGTCCTTGTTTCCATAGCTTTCAAAGGCGACAACGGTCCCCTGGCCATTTTTCGTCTCGAAATCGGATTTGAAAATCTCGGCAAGTCCCTTGCTGTAGTCGTTGGCCAAGGCATAGAGGACGGCCGCGGTCTTGGCACCGAACTGCTCCATGGCGAAATCCGCGGCAACCGGCCCCTGGAAGGGGTCGAGAAAAGCGGCCCTAAAGACCCATGGACGATCCAGGGTCGTGTCCGGATTGGTCGACCAGGGCGAGATCATGGGCGTACGGTTGTCATTACACGCCTGACCGGCCGGAACCGCCTGCTTGCTCGAATTGGGACCGACAATGGCCAGAACCCTGTCCATTTCAATCAACTTGAGGGCGACGGAGACGGCGGATTCGGCTTTGGATTCGTTATCCGCATACACGAAGTTCAGTTTGTATTTCTGTCCCCCGACCTCCAGGCCGCCGGCGGCATTGATTTCTTCTTTGAGCATTTCGCCCGCAAATTTGGATTCCTCGCCGACCTTGGGAATGTCACCGGTCAGAGGGATGTTGAATCCGATGGTGATCTCCTTGGGGGCAGATTCGTCTTTTTTGGAACAGGCTACCAAGAGTAGTGTCGAAGCAACGAGCACAAGGAACGATACTATACACCATTTTTTCACAGACGCCTCCTCGGGGGTTTTTGGGTAAAAGATAAACCGGATGCGGGTTCATACACAAAAGTGCAAAAAATGAAAAGTAGATTCTTGATTTGAAGTTTGCCGGAAAATTGGATATTCACACACTTCTTTTGGATAGAGCGATCCATTTTTCTCCCACCCGTATCGGCGATTCTCGTTTTTAGGAAATATCCATGGACGTCCAACCACGATCGATCATCATCGAACACGCCACCTCCGGGGCCAAACTCAGGGAAACCTTCTTCGCCCAAAAGGCGGATCTTCTGTGCACCATCGGAAGAACGATGGCCCTATGCATGGCCCGGGAAGGGAAGATCCTACTCTGCGGCAATGGTGGTAGCGCGGCGGATTGCCAACACCTTGCCGCCGAGTTCACCAACCGGTTTCTCCTCGAGCGCCCCCCCCTGCCCGCTCTGGCCCTGACCACGGACACCTCGGCGTTGACCGCCATCGGCAACGATTATTCCTTTGAACAGGTGTTCGATAAACAGCTCAAGGCCCTTGGGCGCAAAGGGGATGTTCTTGTGGCCATCTCCACTTCCGGGAACAGTCCGAACATCCTCAAGGCCGTCAGGTCGGCCAAGGAGATGGGGATCACGGTTGTCGGCATGACCGGCGAGTCCGGAGGAGAAATGGGTCCTTTGTGCGACCACCTCCTGGATGTTCCCGTGAAAAGCACCCCCCTCATCCAGGAAATGCACATAGCTGCCGGCCATCTGCTCTGTAGATTGGTCGACTATTTTCTTTTCGAGAAGGTAAGTGAATTGCAGCCGTATTTGGCCGAATAAGAGTCCACTATGTACAACACCATGACCCCGCGGTCGTGACCCAATCAAGGAAGATGCCATATGCCCATCTATGAATTTGAATGCGCCCAGTGCAAACACCAATTCGAGGAAGTCGTTTTGGCCCAAGATGAACCCGTCACCTGTCCGGAATGCGGATCCCAAGAGGTCAAGAAACTGTTGTCCTCGGGTTCTTTTGTCACCGGTGGCCCCGTTGTCTTGGGGAAGGCCGGATCCGGAGCGATAACGACCCGCGGGACCAGTCCTTGTGCGGCCTGCCGGGGGGGCAATTGCGCCAGCTGTAGCGTCAAATAGCCCCGCCGTAGCGCGACTCCTGGCACCGGGACGGTTCCACCGTCTTTTTCATTATGTACGATTTTTTGTCGACCGACACTTCCCGGAGTGTTTTCCGGTAGGTGTTGGTTCTATTTATGAGGATACCATGGAACAGATCCGTATAGCCACCCGAGGAAGCAAGCTGGCCCTGTGGCAGGCAGAGTACATCCAGGAACGGTTGCAGACCACCTATCCGACCATGCGCGTCGGTCTGGAGATCATCAAAACGAAGGGGGACAAGATCCAGGACGTTCCCCTGGCCCAGGTTGGAGGGAAGGGGCTCTTTGTCAAGGAGATCGAAGAATCCCTGCTCGATGGCCGGGCCGATATCGCGGTCCATAGTATGAAGGACGTTCCAACGGAGCTCCCTGCGGACCTCACCCTGGGGATAATCCCCGGACGTGCCGCGTTTGAGGACTGTTTTCTTTCGACCACCTTCCAAGGACCACAAGATCTTCCCCAGGGGGGAGTCGTCGGTACGAGCAGCCTGCGCAGGCAGGCCCAACTCTACAATATGCGTCCGGATCTGCGCATCACTTCCCTGCGGGGAAATCTCGATACCCGGATACGAAAGCTCAAACAGGGGGATTTCGACGCCATCATCGTTGCCAAGGCCGGGCTGGAACGACTCGGATTGAGCGCACCCTACATGTACACGTTCTCCCCGGAATCCTTTGTTCCGGCGGTCGCCCAGGGGGCCCTGGGTATCGAGTTCAAGGCCGAACGCAGAGACCTCGCAGAACTCCTCGCTTTTTTGGACGATCCCGAGACACGTGCGTGCGTCATGGCTGAACGGGCGTTCCTGTTCCGGCTGGAAGGGGGATGCCAGGTGCCTATAGCCTGCCATGCCACCCTCGATGGTTCCGGGATTACGGTTTCTGGAATGGTCGCTGACGTGCTTGGGAAAGAGTGCATCCGGCGGGAGATCGCCGGCAGGATGGAAGAGGGAGAGGACTTGGGTAGAAAATTGGCCGACGAAATTCTCGGGGCCGGAGGCAGAGAGATCCTGCGGGATCTGTATCTCTCCTGATCCGTCCGTTCGGCAAAGGGACCATGGCGGGATGACCAGAAAGCGGGCCGGATCCGGTACGTTGTGTGTTTTGTGTTAGCGGTCCATGGCCAGTTGTTTTTGACGGATGACCAGGCCATGCTCAATGGCATAGTTGGTCAGCTCTGGTCCATTGTGCTTCCCGGTTTTTTTCAGCACGTTGGCCCGGTGTTTTTCAACGGTCTTGACACTTATATGCAACAGCTCCGAGATATCCTTGCTCGTCTTGCCCCCGGCGATCAATGTCAGGATTTCCCGTTCTCGGGTGGTCAGGGCGGAAAACGATTCCTTGAAGCTCTTGACGTGTTTGGACGTCACGAAATTCGTGATCAGATGGGTTGACACCTTGGGGCTGAGATAGGGGTTACCTTTGAGTACGGTGTCCATGGCCTCGATCAGGTCGTCGCTGGGTTGGTCCTTGAGGATATATCCCATGGCTCCGGCTTCGAGGGTGGAGTAGAGGTATTCGTCGGCATAGTGGGCCGTAAGGATGAGGATTTTTGCCTTGGGATGCGCGCCTATGATTTTTTTGGTGGTCAGGGCCCCGTTGCAGCCCGGCATGGAAAGGTCCAGAAGCAGGATATCCGGTCTGAGTTCATCAAAGAATGAAACGGCCTCCACGCCGTCACTGGCCTCGCCGACAAGTTCGAATTCGCCGAACATGGCCAATAGATTGCGTAACCCTTCCCTGACGATCTCATGGTCGTCGGCGATCATGACCGTTTTCTTCTCTTTGCTGGGCATCACGGGACCTCTTTGTGGTCATCGTAGATAAGATTAAGACGATAATGTCAGACATTAAAAACACTCTCCCCAAACGGATAAAATCCGAATAATCCATTTGGATCGCGTTTTCCAGTAGATTTTTTCTGCCCCGGGAGGGGGCGTCCCCCCCCCATGGGCATGCAGAACGTACGTGAAAAAAGCGTGCTGTCCCTTTGAAAAAAATTGTTATGGTGTATAATAGAATATAGGAGCACGAACGATGCATTGCTATAAAAGATACGTGTTGGGGGTTCTATGTTGTCTTTTTTTTGCTCTTCCACTGGCCCAGGCAGAGGAGAGAGGGAACCGGGTCCACATTGCATCGGGAAATGGACCGTTTGACGTCCTGCTCCTGGTGGCGGATGAAAAGGGCTTTTTCGAGGACCACGGTGTCGATGTCGTCTTCCATTCCTACAAGCGTGCCGTCCATTGTATCCACCAGGGCCTTGCCAAAGACAATATGGACGGAGCTATCGTCGGAACACTAAATGTCGCCGTGGAAGGGTTCACCTTTCCGGATCTCTACAAGATTGTCACCGAAGTCGGATTCACTGACAATCAGGAAAAGATCATCGTCAGGTCGGACAAGGGGGTCAGGTCGCCTTCGGATCTCAAGGGGAAGACCATCGCCGTCCCCAAGGGGGGAGGAGCGCATTTTTTTCTCATGAGCTTTCTCGAAAAATGGAATGTTCCGGCAGAGAATGTCACCATTGCATTTATGGGGAAGAAAGAGATGCCCGGGGCCATCAAGGAAGGAAGGGTCGATGCCATCTGTCAACATGATCCTGTCGTCGACAAGGTCCGCAAGACCCTGGGCGGGCAGACCGTTGAATTTGCTGAAAGCACCCTCACACGGAAA
Organism: Desulfoplanes sp.; assembly: GCF_054921335.1. NCBI lineage: Bacteria > Pseudomonadati > Thermodesulfobacteriota > Desulfovibrionia > Desulfovibrionales > Desulfoplanaceae > Desulfoplanes > Desulfoplanes sp. The sequence goes on from NZ_JBUDSQ010000020.1 coordinate 43,392, forward strand.
ATGGTCGTGCTCATCCTAAACACATCCTTTATTGAAAACCATCCGGAAATGGTCCGTCCCGTTTTGCTCGGTATCCGTGACGGGTGGGAATATCTCAAAAAACATCCCGAGGAGGCCGGTGCCATTCTGGCCGGGAGGAAGAACCTCAGTCCGGAAGCCGGCCGCAATTTTCTTGGAAAGAATTTCAATTATCGGGGATTGGGCCTCAACCAGTCCCTCCTGTCAAAGCTGGAGCAGGCCGCATTGTGGGCTATGGCGTCTGGACTCGTGGACAAGAACGATGTTCCCGATTCGCTGGATTTGGTCGACTATTCCTTTTTGGACGCCATCGATCCCGGGGCTGTAACCATAATCCGCTGATCCGATGGGCCGTCCCCCCGCTTTGTGTGCTTGCGTGTCCAGGGTGACGGCAGGGGAGGACCGGTCCTGTTTGGCAAAGATGACCAATGAAGATATCCGCTAAAATCCGTACCGTCTCTCTGCTCCTATTTATAGAGCATGTCATGGTCATCGGGATATTTGTTTTTACGGTAAAAAGCATCAATATCGCTCTTGAGAAAAATGCGTATATTTATGGAATCTTGAAGGATGTCTCCCAATTGATTGTTCTTATAGATGAAATCAATGAGATCAATAGACAGCGGATACTCAATCAATGGGATATAAAAATCGAGAGTATCAAAAAAGAGATAAGAAATTTAGATTTTACGGATGAAAAACTGAGATATATCGGTTCAAACATTATCGTTGATCTCCAAAAAACAGATGATCTCCTGCGTTCCTTTCTTTCCGGAAAGCTAGATGTATCTATTATTTACAACAGAAAACAAAACATTATCAATAATTCTATTGTAATACTTAAAGATGTTTCCGCTTCGTGCAGTGCCTTGCTTGAAAAATCTGTGCAGCGGATAAAAAAGCTCGAGGAGTGGTGCAAGTATTCCATCCTTCTCGTGGTCTCCTTTTTTTCCCTCTCTCTTATATGGGCTTTTTGGTTTCTCCATAGAAGTATTTTCAGCCCACTTGCCGTCTTGTCGGATAAGACCAGGGAAATTGGAAAGGGAAATCTCGATGTTGCCTTACCGGCTTTTTCCGACGATGAAATCGGGGATTTTGCCAGATCCTTCAACGATATGGCGCACAAGCTCAAGGCGATGACGGTCTCTCGGGACACCCTTGCCGCAGAGGTCACTGCACGACAGAAGGTCGAAAAACGTCTGAAAAAAAACGAGGCCTCCCTCAAGGCTCTTTCTGCCAAGGTCATGTCGGCCATGGAGGAGGAACGCAAGCGCATCGGCCGTGAGATCCACGACAGTGTTGTCCAGGACATGATCGCCTTGAAATTGCAGCAGGAAAACGCCATCCGTTTTCTGCGCGACAAACATCCCGATATCGAACTCGATTGGCTGGAGAAAAATCTGTCCTATATCCAGAAATCGATCGTTCTGCTGCGGGAGATCATCATGGGGCTGCGTCCGGCGATCCTGGACGATCTTGGGCTCATACCCGCCTTGCAATGGTATTGCCGCGAGTTTGCCAAGACCTACAGCCAATATCGTTTCGGGGTGGATATCCGTGAGATTCCCGTGGACGTCCCGGAAAATATCGGTACGGCCATTTTTCGTATCATCCAAGAGTCCCTGCAGAACGTCATCAAGCACGGTGACGCCACCCGTATCAACGTCCGGGTGTTCTTTCAGGACCAGAGTGTCGAGGCCTGGGTCACGGACAACGGCAAGGGATTTGAAACCCAGGGGCCAGACGCCAAGATCCTGGGAATGGGCATTTCTGGAATGCGTGAACGTACAGAAGGGGAAGGGGGGCTTTTTTTCGTCCATAGCGCGCCCGGAGAAGGGGTGACCATTCGGGTCGTTTTCCCCTTGAAAGATTGACTGTTCCGTGACACTCCCTAGGTGCTTTTTCTCGTGCTGCGGCACATTGGCGGTATGGGGAGGCACAACCCGTTTCAGCCACAATGCCGGGGTAAAGACTGCCCCGGACGACATCGCGAACACACAAGGGGGCAGACGTGGGCCATGAACCCTATATAAATCTTTGTATCTATCATGTCCTGGATGGACTCAGGCATGGGCTATCCCATTTTTCACCTCCCAGCAGGGCCGCGCTCATCTATGTCAATGACAGGAACGCGCCCCCGCGTATCTATGACCCCCAGAATCTTCTCCTGGGACACGGTCTCAAGCTGGAACAATTTTTTCTTGAAACAGCACTCTGGAGGGAAAAGAGCCGCTGTCCCAAACATGTACGGGTCCTGGAACACGACAAGAACGACGTCCTCGATCTTGCCGGGATCGTCAGTTTCGGGGGACATTCCCATGCCCTGTGTTACCAGATGTGGTTCACGGAGGAGCATCCGGACATGTGCTCCACGGGGCCGACCGAGCGCTGGTTGGAGCACGCCGCATGGCTCTTGAGCCAGGATATCGCATCGAACAACCCATTGTACATCGGGACGTCCGGACTCGTCCTCCAGAACTGTGCCACCCATGCGGTCCGCGATTTTCTTGTGGACAGGCGCGGGGAACTCATGGGCGTGGATACCCGGTTGCGTATCTATCCCGTACTCGACGCCATCCTTTCTATCTCCAAGACCCGTGAAGAAGGGGCCTGGGCACGGGGCCGCCTCGTTTTCGTCGACCCGTCCAAACTCGGGGAGGTCGATTTCCTGGCCTGTTTTCCCGAACAGGAGCGTCCTTCATTGAAGAACCACAAACATGTGCGCAAGCTCCTGCTGTCCGTGGAGCATTGTGCGAGATTTCTGGTCTCCGATGGTGTGCATATCGTCGGGATCGCCCGATCTGGAACCATTCCTTGCTGTTCGGTCGTCGCCGACTTCCGCGGTGAGTACGGTTTCGTCCTGCTGGACGCTATGCCGGTGTGCAGTTTTTCCGACGGCATGTTCCACTCATCCACACGCAAGGCAAAACTGGTGCAGGTCGAGGAAATCCTCCTGGAGACCGATCTCGTTCCGGAACGGCGGACCAGCCTTTTCCAGATCGTTTCGGACATCGTCCACAATGCCGAAGAAAAAAAATTCGGGGCCACCCTGGTCCTTGACCTGAATTCTCCCCCCCACCATATTCCCGGGCAGCATCTGGACACCACCCTTGATCTGCGTGTCCAGGAAAATCGGGAATTCGCCAAATCCCTTTCCCGCGTGGATGGGGCCCTGCACATCGGTGCGGATCTTGGTCTCCACGGGTTTGCCTGTCTTCTGGATGGTCACGCCGTAAAAAGCGAGAACCGGGCCAGAGGGGCCCGGTTCAATTCGGCGCTCAGGTTCACTTCGGAACACGCCAATATGATCATCATCGTTGTTTCGTCCGATCGCCCGGTTTCGGTCATCCAGGGCGGGGTCGAACTGACCGCCCAGTGTGAGTGGCAGCCCATGTTCAGTTGCGTGGAAACCCCGCCGACACTCCAGGAGTGGCTGGAGACTATCGAATAGGGACCAGCCCCACGGCCCCGCGTATCTCGTCCAGGAACGGTCTGCTTATCGCTCTGGCTTTTTCCGCTCCTTCTTGGAGGATGTCCTCGATATCCTGGGGATGCTCCAGCAAATCCTCGTACCGTTTCCTGGGTTCCTTGATGTGGTCGTTGATGCACTCGAAAAGGACCTGCTTCATTTCCCCCCAGGCGATTCCCTCGGCATACCTTTTCCGTATCTCATCCACCTGTTCCGGAGTGGCAAACGCCCTGTAGATGTCGAACAGCGTGTTGTTCTCGGTTGCCTTGGGTTCGCCCGGTTCAGAGGAATCGGTCTTGATCTTCATGATCATCTTGCGCAATTTTTTCTCCGGGCCGAACAGGGGGACGGTATTGTTGTAACTCTTACTCATCTTGCGGCCGTCGAGACCTTTGAGAATGGCCGATTCATCCCCCACCAATGGTTCGGGTAGCGTCAGGAGTCCACCATAGTGGTGGTTGAACCGGGCGGCGATATCCCTGGCCATCTCGATATGCTGGATCTGGTCCTTGCCCACCGGGATCTTGTTCGCGCTGAACAGGAGAATGTCCGCGGCCATGAGTACCGGATAGCAAAACAGTCCCATGGAGATCCCCTTGTCCGGATCCTGGGTTCGTTTTTCCTCGTTCTCGGCTACCTTGGCCTTGTAGGCGTGGGCCCGGTTCATGAGTCCCTTGGCGGTCATGCAGGTGAGGATCCATGTGAATTCGGGGATCTCGCGGATATCCGATTGGCGGTAGAAGATGGCCCTGTCCGTGTCCAACCCCAGGGCGATCCAGGTGGCCGCGATCTCCTTGGTCGACTGCTTGAGCAGCTCTGGGTCTTGGTTTTTTATCAGGGCGTGGTAATCCGAGAGAAAATAGAAACAGGAGGCATTGTCCCGCTTGCTGTTTTCGATGGCCGGGCGGATCGCGCCGGCATAATTGCCCAGATGGGGGGTCCCGCTGGGAGTGATGCCGGTGAGAATGATTTCTTTGTTCATGGGGGTTCCTTGGAGTACTGTCATACAGTGTTCGTCAGATCGGAAGAGTGGTCATTGGATGGGAACGGGACGATCCGTTAGTTCCTCGTACCCGGATGGGAACGCCGTGGTTTTTTTATCGGCAACCCTTTGGGTACCCCGACTCGATGCGGCGGGATTCAGAAAAGCCAGGTGTAGACGGATCCGATGACTACCCTGAAAAAACGTTCGAAAACACCGGTCATCACCAGAAGAATGAGGATGATAAAACCGTAGCGCTCCATCTTCATGTACCCCGCTGCCGCCTTGGGGGGGAGGGCAACCGCGAGGATTTTGCTCCCGTCCAACGGGGGGATGGGCAAAAGGTTGAACGTCCCCAGAACGATATTGATGATCGTTCCGGCTGCGGCAATGTTCACGGCCGGGTATATCACATACTTGGCCAGCTGGGGGGTTGCCGACATGATGACCGAGGCCAGTCCGAGATAGAGCAGGTAGAAGACGGCCGCGAGCACGAAATTGGTCACCGGGCCCGCGAGGGAGACCAGGACGATTCCCTTGCGGGGATTCTGGTAATAACCGGGATTGATGGGCACGGGTTTGGCCCAGCCGATCATTCGGGTAAGCAGAAAGACCAGGGTGCCGATCGGGTCGAGGTGTTTGATGGGATTGAGGGTCAACCGCCCGGCGTTTTTGGCCGTGGGATCGCCAAGGAGATAGGATACATACCCGTGGGCAACCTCATGGCAGATGATGCCGAGAAAGAGCGGGACCGCATATATGGCGATCTGCTGGATGATGTGTGTTATGGATTCGCTGAACATGGAGGTAGCGGCTATCATGGACCCCGTGGCCGGGCAAGGGTTTTATATCCCGGTCCATGGCTGGGTCAGGCCGTGGGCGATGCCCAGATGATCGAGGACGCGTCCGGCTATCTGACAGACGAGATCGTCGATATTCCGGGGGGCGGCGTAGAATCCTGGACACGGGGGAAGAATGGTCGCTCCGGCGTCCATGGCCGCGAGCATGTTCTGCACATGGATGCGTGAAAAGGGGGTTTCGCGGGGAACCAGGACCAGGGGCCGTTTTTCCTTGAGAGTAACGTCCGCGGCCCGGTGGACCAGGTTGGAAGCCAGCCCATGGGCAATGGCACCGAGCGAACCCATGGAACATGGGCAAACGACCATTCCGGCATGGGACCAGGACCCGCTGGCTGGAGGGGCCCCTATATCCTTTTCGTCCCAGATGGCCGTGGCATGGGATTGGAGCAGGGAATAGCCGTTTATGGTTTCTATTTCCAAAACGGTCCTGGCCGCGTCCGAAATAATGACATGGAGTTCTCGATCCGGTAATGGACCAATGGTTTCGGCCAGTTTGAGCGCATATGGCATACCGCTGGCCCCGGTGACGGCCAAAACATGACGCAGAGGAGGGGAGGACATGGCGTGGATTCCCAGAGTCAAAGTTGAAAATAGTCCGCTACCCGCAAAGTGACCGCTTGACAACAGGCAAAAGAAGGGACTAAAGAAAGCCTCCTTTGTGGGCAATTAGCTCAGTTGGATAGAGCGCCAGCCTCCGGAGCTGGAGGCCGCAGGTTCGAATCCTGCATTGCCCACCATAAAAAATACAATAATCTTGATTGGTTGCTTTCAAGATTGTAAAAAGGGCCGTTCGTACGAACGGCCCTTTTTTTGTTTTTTGTTCCAACCATGTTCCCCCCTGGTTGGACAAAATCCAGGGGGGGCCTACCCAGCATCCATTCAAGGGAGCCTCCGGTTGCGATAGGTGGGGGACAGTACCCGGAAGCGGATCCCGTCGGCCCGGATGTCGTTACGCTAATCAGGTGCTTGATCCTTTGTTCAACCGGGTTTATGCAAAATATATATCCAGGGGTTTTTGCAGCGGACCGTTCAAGTATCGCACGTGTCGGCAAAACATTTTACACGGAGATTTTTGATCCAGATGACCGAAAAACTCCCCTTTTTCCAATTCCTGTCCATAGTTGGCTCCGCCATTCTCTGCGTGTTTCTGTGCACGCCCACCGCCCATGGGGCGTCACCGCTTCGGGTGAGGGGGGACAACGATTTCCCTCCCTTTGAGTTTCTTGACCACAGGGGCGAGCCGTCCGGTTTCAACGTGGATATCATGCGGGCCCTCGCCAATACCATGGGGCTGGAGATCCAGATCGAACTCGGCCCCTGGCACGAGGTCCGCAGGGAGATCGAACAGGGGAAGGCCGATATCCTCATGGGCATGTCCCGATCCGAGGAGCGGGATGCCCTGGTCGATTTTTCCATTCCCCACTTCATGTCCTCATTTGCCGTCTTTGTTCCCAACGGGTCGGATATTTCGTCCATCGACCAGATTGGGGCGACCGAAGTGATTGTGCAGGATGGGGGGACCGGGCACGATTATCTACTCAGGGAGAATCTTGCCGAGCGGATTCTCCCGGTAGCAACGGTTGCCAATGCCCTTGTGCTCCTGGATTCCGGCATTGGTGACTGCGCCCTGCTGCCCCGTCTCCAGGCAATGGCCGTTGTTCATGGAAGGGGATTGGAGGGCGTGGTTCCTGTGGGCGAACCCATCCTGCAAAGGGGGTATTGTTTCGCCGTCCCCGAAGGACGGTCGGACCTGGTGGCCATACTCAACGAAGGGTTGAGTATCCTCGAAGATTCCGGAGAATACGACGCCATCTATGAGAAATGGCTGGGTGTCTATGAGAGCGGTCCCCCTCATTACCGTTGGATGGTCCGTCTAGGTCTACTTGTCCTTGTTGTTTTGGCCGGGGTTCTTGCGGTTGTTTCTCTCTGGTCCCGGATTCTCAAAAAGCAGGTCTCCCGGGCGACGAAAGAGCTTCGGGAGAGCCGAGAAAATCTGCGGATCACCCTTTATTCCATGTGGGAGGGTGTGCTCACTACGGACAAAGAGGGACTGATCACCGGCATGAACATGGTTGCCGGATCGCTCACCGGGTGGCCCCGTACAGAGGTCCCGGGGCGGCATATCGATGGTGTCTTCCAGACCCTGGATGTGGTGGACCGAAGACCCTCCCCGGCCTGTATCCCTGAGGTCCTGGCGACCGGTAGAGCGGTCGAGCGTGCGAGTTCGACACTGTTGGTCGCCAAGGACGGTACCGAGCATTACATTGCCCACACCACGGCCCCCATCCGCGACGACACGGGAGTTATCCACGGTATTGTCATCGTTTTTCGGGACATCAGCGAGCCCTATCGAATACGCGAAGCCCTGCAACGCAGTGAGGAACGTTTCCAGCTGGCAATGGAGGCGAGCAGGGACGGTATCTGGGACTGGAACATAATGACAGGGGAGACCTATTACAGCCCGGGGTATGCGGCCATTCTCGGATACGCGAGCACGGAAGTTCCGGCGCATGTCGAGTCATGGAAAGATCTCATCCATCCTAGCGATCGCGATGACGCATTCCGGGCCAACCAGGCGTGTATAGAGGGGCGGTGCGATGATTTTTCCGTGGAATTCCGTATGCGGGCCAAGGATGGCCAGTGGCGGTGGATACTCGGCAGGGGCAAGGCCGTTGCACGCGATGCGGACGGCCGGGCGACCCGCATGGTCGGAACGCACACGGAAATCACCGCCATCAAAGAGGCATCGGAGGCCCTTACGGCCCAGAACAGACGGCATACGACGCTTTTGGGCAACCTCAACGGCATGGCCTATCGTTGTTTGAACGACAAGGACTGGACCATGGAGTTCATCAGCCGTGGCTGTTTGGATCTGACGGGGTATCCGGTCACAGACATCAAAAAAAACAGTCGACTTTCCTATAACGATCTCATCCTCCCCGCATACAGAGAACGGGTCTGGACACAATGTCAGAAAAAGCTCCAAAACCATGAACCGTTCGAGATCGAGTACGAGATAACGACGGCTTCGGGAAAAAATAAGTGGGTATGGGAAAAGGGATGCGGCGTCTTCGACGACAAGGGAAAGCTACAGCACCTTGAGGGATTCGTCACCGACATCACGGAACGGAAACGGATGGAACAGGCCCTGGAAAAAAGGATCGTCGCCCTGACCCAGCCTTTTGACCAAACCGGCGACATCGTTTTCGAGGACCTGTTCAATCTGGAAGAGATGCAACAGCTCCAGGACGAATTCTCCGAAGCGACCGGACTGGCATCACTCATCTGCAGACCCGACGGCACTCCGTTGACCCGGCCCAGCAATTTTACCCGTCTGTGTGCGGGAATCATCCGCGGGACGGACATGGGGAAGTGCAATTGCGAAAAATCGGACGCCCTGGTCGGACGGGTCAACCCGGATGGGCCCATTATTGTGCAATGTGCGAGTTGCGGGCTATGGGACGCGGGAACGTCAATCTCGGTGGGCGGCCTCCATGTTGCCAGCTGGTTGATCGGACAGGTACGGGATGAGAGCCAGAGCGAGGAACAGATGCGTGCCTACGCTCGAAAGATCGGGGGTGATGAAGAGGAGACCGTGCGTGCGTTCCGTGAGGTGCCGGCCATGTCCAGGGAACGTTTTGCAAAGATTGCCCACATGCTTTTTACCTTGGCCAACAGACTCTCGACCACTGCCTATATCAATGTCCAGCAGGCCCGTTTCATAGCCGAAAGGAACACGGCCCTTGAAAAGCTGCACCAGAGTGAGGAAAATCTGCGGACAACCCTGGATTCCATCGGTGACGGTGTCATCGCCACCGATACCGGAGGCAGGGTAACCCGCATGAATCCCGTTGCCGAAGATCTGACCGGTTGGGGCATGGAAGAGGCCTGGGGGGAGCCCCTACACAGGGTTTTTTCCATTATCAACGCCGATACCCGTAAGCCCGTTGACAGTCCGGTGGAAAAAGTTCTGGCGACCAGCAGCATCGTTGGTCTGGCCAACCATACCGTTCTTGTTGCCAGAGATGGAAGTGAATACCAGATTGCGGATTCCGGGGCCCCCATCCGGTCGGACTCCGGGGAAATCCTGGGGGTTGTTCTGGTATTCCGGGATGTCAGCAAGGAGAGTATCCTCCAGGAACAATTGCGCCAGAGTCGGAAAATGGACGCTATCGGACAGCTCGCAGGAGGGGTGGCCCATGATTTCAATAATATGCTCAGCGGTATCATGGGGGCTGCGGAATTGTTGGAGACGAAAGAGAATATCCCGATCGAGGACAGGGACAGATACCTCGATCTCATCCTGCAATCGGCCATCCGGGCCAAGGACCTGACCTCCAAGCTGCTCGCCTTTGGGCGCAAGGAAAAAATGACGGCCGCCCCGGTGGATATCCATACCCTTGTGGAGGACACCGTTGCCATCACCGCGAGGACCATGGACAAAAGGATCAAGACCAATGTCGTTGCCCGGGAGGACAATGCCTGGGTCCACGGGGACGCGTCCACGCTCCAGAACGCTCTGATCAACCTGGTTCTCAACGCCGGGCAGGCCATGCCCGAGGGGGGCGAACTCCATATCGGAACCCGTAACCGCAATGTGGATGGGGATTACTCTGTAGAAAGTCCTTTTGATCTCAGACCGGGCAATCATGTGGAGATCACCGTCACAGACACCGGAACGGGAATACCCCCCGGAGACCTACAAAGGATATTCGAGCCCTTTTTTACCACCAAGACAGCCGGCAAGGGAACCGGGCTCGGACTCGCGGCCGTTTACGGAACCATACGCAGCCACCACGGCGAGATCACCGTGTCGAGCGGGGTGGGAACTGGAACAACCTTCCAGATTTTGCTGCCCTGCGTAAAACCACCCGACACCACTCGGGCAAAGGAACAACCGGTCATCACCGGGACCGAGACCGTCCTGCTTGTGGATGACGAGGAATCCATCCGGGTCACGGAAAAGATGCTTCTCGAGGACATGGGATATTCAGTGGTCTGCGCATCCGACGGCAGGCAGGCTGTCGAGGTCTTCAGAGCGAACCATCGGGAGATAGATGTCGTTGTCATGGACATGCGCATGCCGGAAATGGACGGTCTAGAAGCCCTGGAGAGGATGAAAGAGATCGATCCGGACTGCAGGGTGATCATCGTTTCGGGCTTCACGAACAATGGAACCCTTGAAGAATCCCACCATAACGGCGTGGCCGGGTTCCTCCGTAAGCCCTACAGGATTTCCGAACTGAGCGCGCTCATGGCTAAAGTGCTCCACGCACGATGATCCCCAAAAATATTCCTGTCCGTTTCCGGCTCTCCGAGGGGCATCGGTGTCGGGCGTATCTGCTCCCGGAAGATACGGGCATCACCCAGCCGGGGGGCGCGTACGATGGCCATCCCGCAGATAGATTCACCGCGTACTATAGACAATGGTAATGATGATTTGATCGGGACTGTTTTCCATGAGCCCGACCATCCCGCCGGCATCCCCATGACTGAATATGATATTCAATGATCCGGACTGCTTGGTTTCCATTTCTATGCGTAACCCGTTCCTGGTGAGCGCCTTTTTGTAAAAAAGTGCGATCTCGTCCATGGAACCCTTTGTTTGGAGCATGACCTGCGAGCAGGTTCCCATACATGCAGTCCGCATGATCTCCGATCCCGGGTATTGAGGAATCTTGGTTTTTAGAACATCGGGATATTGCATGGATGCATGGATAACTGGAACGTAATAGAAAAACATACAAAAAAATACGGAAATCCATTTCATTATAAACTCCTTGGACCATCGGATCCATTTTATGGTTGTAGTGCCTTGCGTGTGGAAGTCTGCCATAAAAAACAAAAGAATTCTACAACAGATTGAAAGTAAAACATAATATGTAAAACTGCTGCTTGGACGAATCAGAATCCATTATATTGTATGCGATAGATTGGACATATTGTCCATAAAAAATATTGGTTCACTGTTGTCGTACATAAAAAAAGAGCGAACA
>NZ_JBUDSQ010000021.1:0-53554 GCF_054921335.1 Desulfoplanes sp.
AACGGCAATCCCCGGAGACGTCTGGCGGACCGATCCTACAGGGGGGACCCTGCCGGCGGGCCCGGTGCCCACGCGGGCCCCTCCCGGGGGCCCAAATAGTGGCCACCCCCCCGGGAGAAGGATCCCCAACGATGATACAATGTGGGCCAATCCTGCAATCGGTTTTCAATCATTCACATCATATATATGGAGTTTCCCATGTTCTGGACAGCAACAACCATATTCCTGGTGGCTTACGCGGTCATCATTTCCGAAAAAATCCACAAGACCAAGGTTGCCCTTTTCGGGGCCGCCCTGACCCTGATAACCAAAGTCCTTCTCCAGCACGAGGCCTTCCACGATATCGACCTTGGCGTTGACTGGAACGTCATCTTCCTGCTCATCTCCATGATGATCATCATCAACATCATGACAAAAACCGGGGTGTTCCAGTATGTGGCCATCAAATGCGCCAAAATCGCCAAGGGCGAGCCTTTCAAGATCATGGCCATTTTTGCGGTGATAACGGCCATTGGATCCGCCTTCCTGGACAATGTCACCACCGTGCTCCTGCTCGCTCCGGTCACCTTGCTCATTGCGGACCAGCTGGAAATAAATCCGATCCCCTATCTGATAACCGAGGCTCTGGCCTCGAACATCGGGGGAACGGCCACCCTCATCGGCGACCCGCCCAACATCATGATCGCGTCCAAGGCAGGCCTGAATTTCATGGATTTCATCATCCATCTAAGCCCCGCCATCATTATCATCTTTCTCATTTGGATGTTCGTCTGGAAACTTTTGTTCGGGAACAAGCTCCATGTGCGTGAGGAACTCAAAAAACGGGTAATGTCCCTGAACGAGAATGAGCAGATAAAGAATCCCCTTCTGCTCAAAAAGAGTCTCGTTGTCCTGGGGGCGACCATCCTCGGATTCATGCTCCACGGGTTCTTCCATTACGAGCCGGCCAGCGTCGCCCTCATGGGTGCGGCCACCCTGCTGCTCATCTCCGGCGAAGAGCCCCACGGCATCCTGGCCGAAGTGGAATGGCCGACCATCTTCTTTTTCATCGGACTGTTCATCATCATCGGCGGGATCGTCAAAGTCGGACTGGTCGCGGACATGTCAAAGGCGATGATCGCGGTGACCGATCCCAAACCCGACAACATGACCCTGCTTGCCATGGTCATGCTCTGGTTCTCGGCCATTGCATCGGCCATCGTGGACAACATCCCCTTCGTGGCCACCATGAACCCCCTGCTCATCGACATGATCCACAAAGTCTATGACGTAGCGCCGGGTGCGGCCTCAGCCGAACACATACGGCACGCAGCCATGATGCCCGTATGGTGGGCCCTGGCCCTGGGTGCCTGTCTGGGCGGCAACGGCTCCCCCATCGGTGCCTCTGCCAACGTAATCGTCGTGGGCATGAGCGAAAAGGCCGGCCACAAAATCACCTTCATGGAATTTTTGAAATACGGTCTTCCGGTGATGATCCTGACCGTATTCCTGGCCATGATCTATGTGTACGTACGGTACTACATACTGGGTTGGTAGAGGGAAAAAAGGATTCTATGCCCAGCACACACTACGCAGCACGCAGCATAGGGCAATCGGCACTCCAAAAATGATCGATGTTTTTTGAAAATGCATGCGGGCCGACAGAAATTTTTTTCTTTCGGCCCGCATAATAAATCAATTCGTAACTATTCAGGTCAAAATTTAACAGGAGCAACAGGTTGGAATGTATCGTTAAATTTGAGTGCCAGCCCGTAAATTTTACAGATTTAAGGATTTCAGAAATTTTAGAAATTGAAGACCTGGGCGATAACCGCTTGTAATTTCTTAAATCTCTTAAATTTCTTAAATTTGTAATTCTGATTCTTGGGGAAGGCAGGCTGAATAGCTATATCAATTCAAACAATACAAAATCCATGCATGTCAGTATATATTATATGTTCCTGCAAAAAATAAATTTTTGCAGGCAAGGTTAAGGGTTAAGTTGAAAGGGTTAAGTAAGATCAGGTTATTACAAAATATTCTTTTGAGCTTGGGCCTCGATTTTCGACTTTTTTGCATGAGCATCATATTACAAGATAACTACCAAGCAACAATCTGCGCACCGTGTACTGCGAACTGCGAACGTATTACAATCTACTACCATGTGCGGCGGACTCCCCTCCCTATCCCTTATTACATCACATCCCTGAACCCGACGGTATTTCCATGGAAATTCTGAGTCTGCGCGTCAAATTCCGCATCCTGATCACCGGTCTGGCCTGTTGCCTGATGGGCACCTTTCTGGTCACGGTCTGGCATCTGTACCACATTGATCGGTTGTTTTCCGAGGTGATCAACGAGGACATCGCCGCCCTGCAGTCCGCCGAGGAGCTCCAGACCGCCCTGGTCATGCAAAAAGGATTCGTGACATATTATTTTTTGCAGGGGACACCGCATTGGCTGGCCAAACTCGACCAATACCACGGGTCGTTCCAACAATGGCTCCAAAAGGCCAGGCAGACGAGCCAGAATTTTTCTTCCCGGGAGATCCTGGATACCATCGAATCCAAGTATCTCACCTATGCCATGGCCAGGGCCCAGGTCATCCAACTATACAGGGACGGGAGACGCGAGGAAGGGGCCAAGCTGCACTGGTCCGTGCGTAACCAGTTCTTCAACATTGTCGATCTGTGCGCCAAATACAAAAAAATCCACAAGACGAGTATCGACGAACATTTCAGCGAGGTCGCCAGACAAAAGCACCGATTGAACGTGGTCACGGGGAGTCTTTTTCTTATCGGAATAACCCTGGCCAGCGTTCTGGCGTTCATCATCTTCAATCGGGTCCTTGCCCCCGTACACGAGCTGGTCGTCTCCCTGCAAAAGACTTTGACCGATTCCTTTCCAGGGAGTAAAAATGAAATCATCCAGCTCAGCCGCCGGGTGAAGCGGTTGATCCGCAATGCCAATCTGACCCGGTCCCAGCTCGAGGAAAGCCGGGAGCATCTCCAGCAAACCGAAAAATTGGCCACCATCGGCAAGCTGGGGGCAGGAGTGGCCCACAGCGTGCGCAACCCCCTGACATCGGTCAAGATGCGCCTTTTTTCCCTGCAACGGTCCCTGGACCTCAATGATGTCCAGAGCGAGGATTTCGACGTTATCTCCGAAGAAATCCGTCACATCGACACAATCTTGAGCAACTTTCTGGAGTTTTCCCGACGTCCAAAACTCAAACCCCAACCAACAGAGCTGCGCGGGATCATCATCCTGGCCATCCAGCTGATGAAACACCGGCTCGAATCCTACGGGATAGCCATCACCACGGACATCGGCCCCAACCTTCCCCGGTTGATGCTCGATCAGGACCAGATAAAGGAAGTCCTGGTCAATCTTCTTGAAAATGCCTGTGACGTCATGCACGAGGGGGGAGAAATATTCATCGGTGCCAAGCAGGGGATCGTGGATCCCCTTGGTCACGTTGTCGTTTTGACTATCGATGACAACGGTCCTGGCATCTCTCCGGAGACCAAGGAAAAAGTCTTTCAGCCCTTTTTTAGTTCCAAGGAAGAAGGAACCGGACTGGGATTGAGCATTGCAAAGCGGATCATCGAGGACCACGACGGCTGGATCAGCGTCGCCTCGACTACTGGCGAGGGCACGACCTTCACCATAACCCTACCATGTTCCAGAAAATAGGAAGCCACTATGGAGAAGATACTCGTCGTCGACGACGATCCCCAATTGCGCCAGAGTTTCGAAAGGATCCTCCAGCAGGAATGCTATCACGTTCTCACCGCAGCTAGCGCCGAAAACGGGATCGCGGTGGTCCGATCGGACAAACCGGATCTGGTGATCATGGACTTCAGACTCCCGGGGATGACCGGATTGGAAGGATACAAAGAAATCCAAAAAATCGACGCAAAGCTTCCGGTGATCATAATGACCGCCTTTGGGACCACGGATACGGCCATCGAGGCCACCAAACTCGGGGCCTTTGACTACATCGTCAAACCCTTCGACATCCCGGATATCCTGGAACTGATCAAAAAGGGACTCGAGTCCGCGCGGTTCATGCGTTCCACGGTTCAGCTCGACGCAACCCTGGAATCGAGTGCGGGGGGGGATGTGATCATCGGTCGCAGCACCCCCATGCAGGATGTTTACAAGGCCATCGGCCGGGTGGCGCCGACAGACGCGACCGTCCTCATCCGTGGCGAATCCGGCACGGGCAAGGAACTCGCAGCCCGGGCAATCTACCAGCACAGTCTGCGCAACGAACGTCCGTTCCTGATCATCAATTGCGTGGCCATTCCGGAAACCCTGCTTGAAAGCGAACTCTTCGGCTATGAAAAGGGGGCCTTTACCGGCGCGACCACCCGGAAGGTGGGAAAGATAGAACAGGCCAATGGGGGAACGGTGTTCTTGGACGAAATCGGGGACATGCCCCTGTCCATCCAGGCCAAAATTTTACGCCTGCTCCAGGAAAGGAGCATCGAGCGTCTTGGGGGACGCCATCCCATTCCCGTGGATGTCCGGGTCATAGCGGCGACCAACAGAGATCTCGAAACATCTCTGTCCAAGGGGGCCTTCCGTGAAGACTTGTACTACAGACTCAAGGTGGTCACCCTGAACCTTCCCCCTCTACGGAACCGGGAATCGGACATCAAACTTCTGGCCGACTATTTCCTGCACAACTTTTCCCTGACCATGAATGGGCAAAATCCAGGGATCACCCAGGACGGGGTAACAAAACTACAAGAATATCCCTGGCCGGGTAACGTCCGGGAGCTCTCCAACGCCATCCAGAAGGCCCTCATATTCAACCGGGGCTGCCCCCTGACCGAAGAAGAAATCGACAAGGCCCTTTCATCGCCGAACCCGGGTACAACCGAATCCCACCCCCTGGATATCCAGGCGTGGACAAGACAGTCCCTTTGTTCCCTGAAAAAATCCTCGGCAACACCATATTCGGACATGATGGACCGCATGTCAGCAACCATCATTGGCGAAGCACTCAGGATCTGCCGGGGCAACCATTCCAAAACAGCAAAATATCTGGGCATCTCCAGGCCGACCCTGCTGGCGAAAATCGACAAGCTGGACATCACCACCCAAACGGTCGTCGCCCCATCCCCAAAACCATGATCCGGGCCCACGCATACCCAAAAGATTGCGTCCCCCCCCCCTTCAGTGTTTACATAGTGTCAACAAAACCAACACCGGGGAACAGGGGCCGGGGCGGACTCTTCTGCGGATACGTCTATACTGCCAACAAAAACGATAAGATATACCTCAACCATCCCTCCATGAACCATGGCACGCTCATTGCCACTGCAATCGGTATCATATCCACCATGTGCGGAGTTGTGCATGAAGACCATCGTCCTTGTCGAAGGGAACAAATACGTCCGTCAATTCATTTCCCGAGAGCTCCTGTCCCAGGGATACCGGACCCGGGAATTCAAAAACGGTCGGGAATTGCTCCGAGAATTGCACACCACGGGAGATGACGAGCCGATCGTCATCGAACGGGACCTTCCACGCATCGATATCCATCAGGCCATCTCGACCATCCGTAGGGTGCACCCCGACCAACCGATCATCGTCCATTCCTTTGACGACGAGAACGGTTTCGGTGGTGATCCAAACCTCTATGTGGCCAAGAAGCAGAGCGATCTGGCCGAACTGATCACGACCCTGAATTCTTGTTCGTCAACGACCGCGGATGGGCATGGTCGTAGACCTGCATGAGACGTTCGAGCTGGAGATGGGTGTAGCGTTGGGTGGTACTCAGGTGGGCATGGCCTAGGAGTTGTTGCACGCTGCGCAGGTCAGCGCCCGAGGACAGAAGATGGGTTGCGAAACTGTGGCGTAGCGCGTGGGGAGGGATGGTCTGGGGCAGTCCTGCCAGCGTGCACAGGTTTTTGATGATCCGCGAGGCCTGGCGTCGGTCGAGCCGACGGCCACGGGTGCCCAAAAAAAGGGCTGTTTCATTGGCAGAGGAGGAAAAAAAGGCGCGGCGCTCGAGATAGGTGGAGATACGTTCCAGAGAGATAGCGGTCAGGGGAACGATACGTTCCTTCTGCCCCTTGCCGGTGACCCGAACAAAGGATTGTCCGGGGTCAATATCCCCGACATCCAGACCGAGGGCCTCGCTTATACGCAGGCCCGACCCGTAGAGCAGTTCGACAAGGGCGAGATCGCGGAGTCCTTTGGGCGTCTTCTCCACCTGCACCTGCATGAGTTCCAGGGCCTGGTCGACATTCAAGAATGTCGGCTGTTGTTTTTTCTGCTTCGGGTTGTGCACACCGGAGCACGGATTGTGGTCAATGATGCCGCGCTTGATCAAAAAATTGAAAAAACCCCGGAGACTGGAAAGCTTTCTGGCCACGGACCCCGGGGTCCTTTTTTGGCGATGCAGATCAGCAACATAGGCCCGGACATGTTTTTTCCCAATACCTTCGGGACAGTCCATTTTCGCCCCTCGGGTCGTCAAGACCCTCTCGAACTGGGACAGATCGGTGGCGTACGCCCCAAGAGTGGCCTGGCTGTATCCCTGCTCGACCCGGAGATAATCAAGGTAGTCCGTCAAAAATTCAGGTGGATCGTCTGTCGAGGACATAGCTGCTCGCCTGGTTCTTCTTGGCCTGTTTCTTGAGATTCATGGCGATTTGCGAGGCCTGGCCATAATGTGTCAGCTTGCAATTGACATTGAAAACAACGGCCAGGGAAATGGCCATAAGAGGAAAATTCTGTTCCCTGCCCTGCCTGTTCTTGGACAGGATGCCTCCGCGGATCCTGTCCTCGCGGTCATAAAAATTGGGAACAATGGAGTCGAAATTTTCGATCAGACTCTTGCAGGCCGCCTCGGCCTTGTCCGCAGGCAGGGTGCACACAAAATCATCACCGCCCACGTGGCCGACAAAAGAATGCATCTGCGCGATCCCCCGGATACTGTTCACAATGACCCGTGCGGTCATCATGAGCACCTCGTCCCCGCGGGAAAAACCATACTTATCGTTGAAGGACTTGAAATGGTCCAGATCCGCATAGATGAGGGCGAAATCCTCCTTGGCGTCGATCAGGGTCTGGATCTTATGGATGATCGAAGTATTGCCCGGCAATTTGGTCAACGGACTGGCATCGAGTTCACGTGATCCACGCAGGACAGCGAGATCCAGACGGCTCTTGACCACATCACCTTTGACCGGCCGGACCAAAAAATCATCGATCTCCGCACTGGAAGCGGAAAGGGGAAGGTCCCTGTGGTCCAGACAAAGGACAACAGGGACCTGACGATAGACGTTCTCGCTCTTGATCAATCGGACCAGATCCTTCCCCTTGAAATCGGCCAGATCGTTATCCACCACCAACAAATCCGGCGGGCTGTGGAAGAGATACTCCATGGCCTCGGATCCACGGGAGAAAAACGTCCAGGAAACTTCGTCCTGGGGCCATAGGGCGCTCAATATTTCCCGGAGCTCGGCGTCCTGGGTGATCAGAAAAAAATGTTTCTTGCGTGAAAGGACCATCGGGGTTCCCTAAAAATCAGGATCAAAAAATAGCCAGTTCTTCAAACTCTTCCAGCAGATCGTCAAGGATCTTTTCAAGGAGAACGAAATCGATCCCCAAGCCCTTGAGCACTCCGGGATCGAGCATACTGACCTGGTCGTCGCCCCCGGAACCGATCTCGAAAACCCTGGTCAAGAAGTCCCCCACATGGACCACCTGGGCGACCTCGGGATAATGCTTGGCCAAGGAGGGGTTGTGGTGGAAAGCCAGCCCTTCTTTGAGCTTGAGAGGAAGGTTCCAATGCCCTGCCAACCACTGGTTGATCCGGTCATGGCCGAACCCCAGAACCTTGTTCTCGGCCTCGATGTAGGTCAGTCCCTCGTTATTGACCGCATCCCTGATCCCATCCTTGCATTCGGGCAACTGGACCACGGCCAGAACCTTACCGATATCGTGCAGCAGTCCTGCCACGGCAAACTCCTCCGGGTCCTTGAACCCGGCATGCTTGGCCACGGTCGAGCTGGCCAGGGCACACCCCATGCTATGGTCCCAGAGCCCCTTCATGCTCTCCTCCATCATATCGAAGACCGATGTGCTGATGATGATCCCCTTGATGACGTTGAAGCCCAAAAGAACCAGGGCATGCTGGATGGTCCCGATACGTCCCGGGAACCCGTAGATGGGAGAATTGACCATCTTGAGGACCTTGGCCGATAGGACCTGGTCCATGGAGATGACCCGCGCGATCTGTTCCGTGGAAGAATTGGGATCCTCGACAAGTTTGGAAACCTTGTTCAGGACGGTGGGCAGGGTGGGCAGATCCTTGACCGCCAGAAGCTTGCCCTTGTATTCGGTTCTCAGATCATCCATTATGCCTCCTCTTCCTCCGCTCCACGTTCAGCCATCTGTTCCACCGCCCCCTTGCGTGTGAAATAATCATCCAGGAATGTCCGGACCTCGGCCATGAACGGGTCTTTTCCCGCATGTCTGAAAAGATGCTCCAGACGCTCCTTGCGCCTGCCAAAGGATGTCCCAGCCCCGCCGCCATCCAGTTCGAGGGGGTGCCCCTGGACGACTATGGAACCGATGTCCATGTTTTTGAGACGCTCGATAAGGGTCTCGGTCAACACCGTCCCCCCTCCGACCAGGATCATACCGTTGTCCCGGGTGATAGGCTTTTCAAGCACCATGTCAGGCTCGGCAAGGACCAAGGGAATTTTTTGCATGGTTTCCAATCCGCTGTGTTTTTTCGTGACAAGCGACCCAACCGTTCCATCAGGACGCCGGGTCACTCGGTAATGGAGTAGATCTTGCCAGCATGCTGTTCAACCCTATCCAGGATCTCAAGCATGACGAGTGTATGACTTACCGCATTGGTCTCCCATCCAAGCAGTTGCGTCAAGGTATCGATGTGCAGTTTTCCATGCTCCCGCAAGCAATCGAGAACCCGGCGCTGGTGGTCGTCCAGGGCGGGATCGGGCGGCACGGATGTTTCCGGCGTCTGGAACGAGGGACCGGAGGACAGCTCCTGTTCCCCTCCACTGAGCAATGGACGGAGTTCTTCGAGCACGTCCTCCCCGGTCTGGACAAGCTTGGCCCCGGTCTGGATCAGTTCGTGGCATCCTTCGAATCCTTTGCCCACGGGTCCGGGAACGGCAAAGACCTCCCGATTGTGCTCAAGAGCGAGACGGGCCGTGATCAGGCTGCCGCTCTTGGCCGCGGCCTGTACAACGAGCACACCTAGGGACAATCCGCTTATGATCCGGTTCCTGTAGGGAAAATGACGCGGTTCGGGCAGAGTCCCAGGAGCAAACTCCGAGACGATCAGTCCTGACCCCAGAATGGGCTCCCATAAATCCTTGTTGGCAGCAGGATAGATGATGTCCAAACCGGTCCCGAGAACCGCAATGGTCGACCCCGGTTCCCTGGAACCCGTCTCATGGGCGATACGGTCCACGCCATGGGCGAATCCGGAAACGATGGTCAAGCCGGCCGCAGCGAGTTCCCTGCAAAGTTTCCCGGCCATGGACGCCGCATAGGACGTGCATTGGCGCGATCCCACAACGGCAAGGCAGGGACGCTTGAGCAGACATGGATTTCCCAGGCAATACAGAATGATCGGGGGATCACATATCTCCCCCAAACGCTCGGGGTATTCTTCTTCGCCATAAAGGACATAGACCATACCGGAACCATGGACAGCGTCACGTTCCTT
This sequence comes from Desulfoplanes sp., assembly GCF_054921335.1. NCBI lineage: Bacteria > Pseudomonadati > Thermodesulfobacteriota > Desulfovibrionia > Desulfovibrionales > Desulfoplanaceae > Desulfoplanes > Desulfoplanes sp. Next base: position 9,707 of record NZ_JBUDSQ010000021.1, read on the forward strand.
GACGGCTTCCCGGGCCCATGTTTCCTCCCCAAAAGATCTGACCTGTCCCGCCGAGGCCACCCCGTCGCGGGTCCAGTGAGCACGGTTCCGGACCGCGCCCAGAGGTGACCCGAAATGATCGACAAGCCTTTTCCACGTGCGCGGGCCGATCCCCTTGGTGTGCCGGAGGGCCAGACCGGCGGAGAATTCGCTCTCCCTCGCGTGGGTATCGACCGTCGGCCAGAACCAGGCATGTGCTGTTCCTTGCATCGGACGACCGCCGCTACCGCAACCCGGGAAACCGCTTTTCAGCCAGACCAACGGCCCGGGTCCCCGGATATTCATTCGTGAGAATGCCCATGTAGAATCCGGCGTTTTGCCGGTCCCCCAGTCGCACGTAACAGGCTATGATCTTGAACAGGGCATCTGGGGCCTTGTCGTCCTTGGGATATTTCTCCGGGACCTTTTTAAAGGCCAGAATGGCCCGGTCGAAACGCTGCTGGGAATAATAGGTCTCTCCGATCCAATACAAAACGTTGGGCTGGAGCGGTGTGTTGGGATAATTTTTGGCAAAGGTTTCCAGGGTTTTTCTGGCGGCAAGTGGTTTGCCCTTTTCCAATAAATCGAGACCTTTCTGGTATGTTTCACCGCCCCCCGGCCCGGCAGCAGGGTCCACTGGTTTCTTTTTGGGGCATGGGGCAGGGTCGTCTGTGCGCGGATTTGGCCCCGCGTCGTGAAGATCGGCGTTCTCCATGCTGCCAAGCCCTTCTGGACCCACAGCCGGTGCGGACATGGTTCCGACCTCTAGCGCAATATTGGCCACATCCATACGCAGCCCGTCAATGCGGGCTGACAACTCGCCCATTTCTTGCAGAATGCGACGGCGGTCCTCTTTGGCCTCCCGTTGCTCTTCCTCGAGACCCGCCAACCCGTCGGTCACCCTTGCTTCAAAGGGGGCTCTTGTATTGGCACACCCAGAAACCATGGCAAGATAGCAAAACATTGCCGCGATCAAATATGAGAACCGCATAATCCTTCTCCGATTTTGAATGGTTATCCCCCATCAATAGGACAAGAACCATAAATTTTCAAGGAAAGGACTATAGGAATCCTTGATAATCAGGGCATTTTCGGGCACAAGCCGTCCACATTGGCATGCACCGTCCATCCACGGCATTGCAGTTCAGCCAAAGCTATACTGGAAGGTCCGGTCTTCAATAGAACCGATGTACGTTCCAATCCCAAAGGATCACCAGTCCACGGATCCAACGGTCCATTGCCCGGTGGACAGAGCCCCCCGTATCGGTCCATGACCAAAACCCAGCAATTCCCGGTGAAAATAGCCATAAATGCCATCATTCCGGATAGATTCGTACAAGGGGCGATTCGAATCGCCCGTTTTTTCAAGCCCGGGAGGCGAGAAAAAATAATGGGTTGGGCACGGGTCTTACCGGACCGGGATATCCCGACCAGAGCCCACCGGTACTCACAGGTTATAACTTATCCCGCACAGGATACAGGCCCCGGGCAATACTATCGGCCCCTGTCGCACAGCCATATCAATCACGACAAAGGAGCGTTTCCATGGGTAACCAGCTCTTGTTCCCCCAGGCATCTCTTGCAGCATTAGTGTTCTTCGTGTTTGCCGGATTTTGGGGGACCTTTATCATTGCATTTGTCTGCGAAATCGCAGGACGGATGAACAAACGTATTTTTCTGGATAAACTGGCCATGCAGATGGCCCGCCTAGGCACTCTCATACATATTGGTACATGGCTCGGTCTTGGCGCGTTGACCCTGGGGCTGTTATATACCCAAACCGACATTGTCGTCCCCTTGCGGGAACATCCCCGGGTCCTCCTAGCAACCCTGGGACTGGCCCTTATAGGCACCGGGGTGCTCATCACCTATTTCGCCACCTGGAAACGACTCAGGAAAGAAAAGAAGCCCGTCCACATGGCCATCGGGCTCGTCGGGCTCGTCTTGACCAAACCCCTTTTCTGGATACCCGCACTGGCCGTGCGGTCCCTGGCCCTCGGCGAACAGGGACCGATCTGGCCATCCATCCCACCTATCGGATCCATGCTTTGGGCCGTGGGGATCCAATGGGCTTTTCTGGCCATAAGCATGTCCGCTGTGCTCGGTTCCATCTATCTGCTTTTCAGACGCAACCGTGATGATTTTGGCCGTGATTACTATAAATTTGCACTCCCGGTCTGTGCCAAATGGGCGCTGTTTCCCTTTTTTGGTGTACTCATCACCTGTATGTGGATATCGTTGCTGGCCCAATCAAGTGTGGAAATTCCGGGATCCACCGCCCTCACGACGGCCCTCGCAACACGTGCGGCCAGCATTATTCTATGCGTGGGCATCTGGCTTCTGATCATGAAAAGCGCTACCCCGCTCCGTTACAAGGGCATGGTCTTCGTGAGCGGACTTCTATCCTGGGTCTTCCTCCTTGCAACCATAGCAGCCCTGTGGGAAATCATTGGAAAATATTCCGGGCTGTACATCCCCCACACGTTTATCGCCGACATACTGACCTATTTCGGGATCGGTTGAGAAGAATGGCACGCATGCAACAAGGTCCGGCTCATTACCAATGAACCGGACCTTGTTTTTTTGATCCCCATACAATGGTCAGGGGAAAGTCTGTGGGCAAAACCATTCACTGGATCACGGAGGTATTGGACTCCGCAAGAATGACCAACCCGGTCTTGCAAATCCCCTCACAGACACTGATAAAATCGGGATCCTCCCCATAGCGGGCAAATACCGTGACCGGCCCGCCGTCACGGAACCCGAAGGCATCCACGGTCTTGCGCCCGTTCATATTCCTGATGTCCACGGCCCATCCCATCTGATCGAGTTTCTCCACGATCTTCCAGGCGTCTCCAAGATATGGGACATCATCGAGCCCCCCAAGCTCCACGGCAAACCTCTCCGCGACCATGGCCAGCAATTCCTTTGCGCCCAGGCCCAAAATTTCACTACGTAGCATATCTGTCCTCACTTGTTTGGATTTTTCGGAAACCACCATCTTCTCCAACCGACAGCATGTCCAGTAAAATCATGGGACGATGTGCGCCAGTTGCGTTCCAGTATACCCCGCCCTCCGACGACATCCACAACGGAAAGCGGGCATACGCAACACTCCCCATTGACGCTTGATACCAACCCGGCTATGAACATTCACCCATTGCCCGGGTGGCGGAATTGGTAGACGCAAGGGACTTAAAATCCCTCGGTCGCAAGGCTGTACGGGTTCAAGTCCCGTCCCGGGTACCAGAATACAAATAAGGACTTAGAGAGAATTCATTGCGAATCTCTCTAGGTCCTTTTTTTGTGAAAAGCTGTTTTGGTACAAGGATGGTACAAGATTTTTGGCTGGAGATGCGTCCGGATTACGACCGAGCCATGTTCCGGAGTCGCTGGATCCTCTCAGAGGTCGGGGGGTGGGTGCTGAAGAGCTTGGCCACGGACATGCCGGCAAAAGGATTGACGATAAACATGTGTTCTGTGGCCGGATTACCGTGTTCCAAGGGGACCTGCTTGCTGTAGGCATCGAGTTTTTCCAGGGCATTGGCCAGGTAGTTGGGATTTCCGGACAGTTGTGCACCTGTTTCATCGGCCAAGAACTCCCTTGAACGGGAAATGGCCATCTGGATAAGAGAGGCCGCTATGGGGGCGATCAAGGCCAAGACAAAGGCAAAAAGCGGATTGCCGCCCTCTTCGTCATCGCCCCCCCCGAATCCGAACAGCGTGGCCCACTTGACCATATTGGCCACGATCATGATCGCTCCAGCCAGCGTGGCGGCCACGGATTGGATGAGGATATCCCGATTCTTGACATGTCCCATCTCATGGGCCAGCACCCCTTTGACCTCCTCGGGAGACAGAGCCTGTAGGAGTCCCCGGGTCACGGCCACGACCGCATGCTTGGGATCTCGTCCTGTGGCAAAGGCGTTGGGGGTGTTCTCGGGGACAAGGACCACTCTAGGCTTGGGCAAACCGGCCCGATGGGAGAGTTCGTCAACGATGGCATGGACCATGGGGGCGTCGGATGGGGCCAAATCCACGGCCTTGTACATGGACAGGACGATCTTGTCCGAATACCAGTAACTCCCCACATTCATGACCATGGCCAGCATAAAGGCGACGACCATCCCGGTCTGCCCGCCCAGAAGACGCCCGAACAGAATGATCAAGGCGGTAAGGGCCGCCAAAAGAACCCCCGTACGTAATTGCGAACTCAAATCAATCCCTCCGCTTATTTGCTATAAATCGGTAACCACCTGAAACCTAAAACGTAAAACCTAAAACATAGAACCGCCCTCACCCCTCTTGGATCTCGATACGCCTGCCGGTCTTTTTTCTGTCTTTTTTGGGGATAGCCACGGTCAGAATGCCCTTTTGCATGGTGGCCTTGATACCGGCCACATCGGCATTTCCGGGCAGATCGAACCGTCTGGCAAAGGGACCGTACGATCGCTCCAGGACATGATAGGCGTTACCGCCGATATCCTTTTCGTGCCGCCTCTCCCCGAACACGATCAGTTCGCGCCCAAAAATCTCCATGTTGACAGCATCCCGCTCCATCCCTGACAATTCGACCTGGATCACATACCCGTCAGTGTTCTCGTAGACATCTGCAACCGGCTTGAAATGGGCCTGACGTTCCCTGGACAAATACGTAGATCGCCCCTGATTGTGGTCATCATCCATCATCCTGCCAATCTCATCCTTCATGGCCTGGATCTCGAGCCAGGGATTACGCGTAAACTTGGCCATCGAACTATCTCCTTATACAAACGATCACGGTTTTCAGAGCATACTGGAAAAGACAGACACATCCCGGGTATCCGTTTGATTTCTAACCATCTCACTGCCTGTGTCAACGGGAGATCGTCGTTTCGCTTTGCCGTAAATTCCCTTGACATTTTGCAAAATATACTAAAAGTAATTACTACCAATAACAAAGAGGTTCCTATGGATCCAACCCCCCCTACAAGACGCCTGACCAAACAACGCAAGATCATCCTGGAAAAACTGCGCCAAATCACCTCCCATCCCACGGCGGACGAGGTTTACGACATGGTCCGCAAGGAGCTGCCAAAAATCAGCCTTGGGACGGTCTATCGCAACCTCGAGGTGCTCAGCTCAGACGGCCATATCCAGACCGTTCGCGCTCCTGGAGGACAGAAACGGTTCGATGGGGACGCGACACCACACCACCATGTCGTGTGCATCCAATGCGGTGCGGTCGGCGACGTGTTCAACGCCACTGACTCTCCTGTCGATCAGTCCGGCATGGTTTCCTCATTTACTATCCTTGGACAGACGACCTTTTTTTACGGTCTCTGTCCGAGCTGCCAAAAACAAAAATTGGTTCAGCCTACTGGGGATATGCAATAAATTCGATCAGCCCTATTGCACCGGACCAGTTTTTTACTTATATACCCCTTTATTCCTATTGTAGACAATCAAAAACCGAACGGAGATTCCCATGAGCTCGATCAAAGGAACAAAAACCGAAAAGAATCTGCTGACCGCCTTTGCCGGAGAAGCCCAGGCCAGGAATCGCTACGACTACTTCGCGAGCAAGGCCAAAAAGGACGGGTATGTCCAGGTCTCTCAGATCTTTGCCGAGACCGCTCTACAGGAAAAGGAGCATGCCAAGCGTCTGTTCAAGTTCATGGAAGGCGGGGATGTGGAGATCCAGGCCGACTATCCCTGTGGGGGTATGGGAACCACCGAGGAAAATCTTAGGGCCGCTGCCAGTGGTGAACACCACGAACACGAGAGCATGTATCCCGAATTTGCCGACACCGCGCAGGAAGAGGGGTTTCCCATGATCGCCGCAGCCATGCGCAGCATAGCCATCGCCGAGAAGCAGCATGAAAAAAGGTTTTTGGATCTCGCGGAAAACATCGAGCAGGGCCGGGTGTTCAAGCGGGAGGAAAAGGTTGTCTGGCGGTGTATCAACTGTGGTTTCATCATCGAGACCACCGAGCCCCCTGCCAAGTGCCCTGCCTGCGACCACGAGCAAAAATATTTCGAACTGCTGGGAGAAAACTGGTAAACACAGCCGCACAAATAATCGTTATACATGCAGGGTACCAAAGGATGTTTTTGCAGCCCCTCCCGGGGGGCCGCAAAAACAGGCGATTCTTGAGGGGATCGCCCCTGCAGGACTTTTGAGTAATAGGGCTATAGATTTTTTTGCCTACGTGCTTGAAAAGAAGCGGAAAACTCTCTGCATACCAACCACCAACATGCGAGGTAAACCATGGCCAATCCCGAAGAGATGTACCGTTGTCAGACCGTTAATTGCGGCTATGTCTACGATCCCGACCGGGGTGACCGCAAGGGCAAGATCCCCAAGGGAACCAAGTTCGAAGACCTGCCGGAGGACTGGAAATGTCCCATCTGCGGGGCTTCGAAAAAATCCTTCCGCCCCCTTGCAGGTCCGGATTCTGTGGGATAGGGTGAATACCTCGTCTTTCAATTCCATCCACAAGGAGAACTCTCGACATGGACAAGTATATTTGTACTGTTTGCGGCTACGTCTACGACCCCGCTGAAGGTGATCCCGATACCGACATCGCCCCCGGAACCGCTTTTGCCGATATTCCCGAGGACTGGGTCTGCCCCGTCTGCGGCGCAGACAAGGACGCGTTCGCCCCGGAAGCGTAACATCGAACATCGGCTCCCCGGAGTTCTGTCCTGCAGAATTCCGGGGAACGTTTTTTCAAGGTGTTAGGTTTTATGTTTTAGGTTTTAGGTAAAAACCTTCGCGCCCTTCACGATGAAAAAATCTTGTAATTATCAGATTACCAGTAGGGGCAGGCCCCCGTACCGGCCCCTACAGAATCGTAACGAGATAATCCCAACACAGCGTCTTCCCCTTAATCCTCCTCACGTACCCCTTAAAACCTAAAACATAAAACCTAACACCTAAAACATAAAACCAACCATCTGGAGTTCTTATGGCTGTCGTGCAAATAAAAGACAACGTCTACTGGGTCGGAGCCATCGACTGGAACGACCATGATTTCCATGGGTATTCCACCGCGCCCAAGGGAACCACCTACAACGCCTATCTGGTCATCGACGACAAGATCACCCTTTTCGACACGGTCAAGGAAGAGTTCAAGATGGACCTCTATCATCAGATACGCAGTCTGGTGAAGCTCGAGGACATCGACTATATCGTGGCCAACCACATGGAGCCCGACCACTCCGGCGCCCTTTCCTGGATCATGGAACAGGTCAAACCGGAAAAGCTGTTCTGCTCCAAGATGGGCAAAAAAGCACTGCTCGAACTCTACCACCATGAAGAGTGGCCCTACGAGGTCGTGGGCAACAACGATTCCATCTCCCTGGGCAAGAAAACGGTCAAATTCTTGGAAACCCGCATGGTCCACTGGCCCGATTCCATGTTCTCCTATATCCCCGAAGACAAGCTGCTCATCTCCCAGGATGCCTTTGGCCAGAACCTGGCCTCGGTGGAACGGTTCGACGACGGGGTGGATCTCGACGCCCTCATGGACGAGACGAGCTTCTACTACGCAAACATCGTCCTCCCCTACTCCCCCCAGGTCCGCAAGGTCTTTGAAAACCTGGGCAAGACCGGCTGGGAAATCGACATGATCGCACCGGACCACGGCGTTGTCTGGCGCTCCCACGTGGACAAGATCCTTGAGGCCTATGACCGGTACAGCCGTCAGGTCACGGACAAGAAGGCGGTCATCGTCTACGACACCATGTGGCACAGCACGGAAAAAATGGGCAAGGCCATCGGCGAAGGGCTGAGCGACGAAGGGATCAGCTACAAACTCATGCATCTCAAGGCCTACCACCACAGCCAGGTCATGGGCGAACTGGCCGATGCCACGGCCGTGATCTGCGGATCGTCCACCCACAACAACGGCATCCTGCCCCTGGTGGCGGACTTTTTGACGTATATGAAAGGTCTCCGGCCCGTGGGTCGTGTGGGCGCAGCCTTTGGTTCCTACGGCTGGAGCGGAGAATCCGTAAAGCATATCACGGAATCCATGGAATCGGCCAAGATCGAGATGGTCGGCGAAGGCATCCGTGTCAGAAACCGGCCCACCCACGAAGATCTGGCCGCATGCCGCGAACTCGGCCGATCCGTGGGCAAGGCCGTCCAAGAAAAGCTTGCAGCCAATGAATAAAACATCAAACGACAACCGCTCCCTGCCCGGCCGCACGGTCAAAAAGGCGGTCTTCGGCATCCTCGGCAGCGAAGACTGGGAAGACCGCCTTGCCGAACTGGACGACTACCCACCCGAAAAGGTCATCGGGCCCCTGTTCTCGGCACTGTGCAACAGCGATCCCTTGATCCGCTGGCATGCCATTACCGGGTTCGGCCGGATTATGGTCACCCTGACGGCCCAGGCCCCTGAGCGGGGCAGGGTCATCATGCGTAGATTCATCTGGAACCTGAACGACGAATCCGGGGGCATCGGCTGGGGCGCGCCCGAAGCCATGGGAGAGATCATGGCCAACGAGCCCACGCTGGCCAAGGAGTTCTACCCGGTGCTCATGCACTACATCTTTGACCGGGACGGCAAGCCGGACTGCTTTCTCGAGCATATACCCCTGCGCCGGGGTGCCTTCTGGGGCATTGGAAGATTGCTTGAAAAACGGCCCGATCTTTCTCCCAAGGCACTCCCCCTACTGGTCAGGCAGCTGGAGCGTGAAGACGATCCCGAAATCATCGGCCTGGCCGTGCGGGCACTCGGATTCATCAACGACATGAACGCCAAGAGCGCCGTCACCCGGTTCACCGAGGATCCCCGGGAGATTGAGGTGTATATCGACCGCAAACTCCAAACCACGACCATCGGCAAACTGGCCCGCAGGGGACTCGACGCAAAGCCAAAGCCCCTGTAACGGCAGGAAGGAGGAACGACCATGACCGAGGCAACGGAAACCGTCACCTGTCCCATGTGCGCGACCCCGTGCGAAATATCGACCAACGGCTCCTGGTACTGGATCCAATGCCCGGTGTGCGGCTATCTGAGCAAAAAATACGATTCCAAGGAAAAACTCAAAAAGGCCCTCGATCCCACCTCCGGTAAAAAATAACCAACGAACGACCCTCCACATATGCCAAAGGCCCTCTGTGCTGCATGCAGCACAGAGGGCCTTTGGCATATGAAAGACAAAAGGCTTTTCGCGCGCAGAGGCGCAGGGACGCAGAGGAAAGATAAAGGCATTTGGCTTTGCAGGATTGGGACCCCTAAGCCCATATTCCAGACAGAGCTCTTGGTTTTTGCCTGAAGCTCCGCCGCAACCCCCTGCGTCTCCGCGCCTCTGCGCGACAATGCCTTTCGCCTTTATTGCGTTGAAATCAAACTCATATTCCGAAACGCCGAAGTCATCCCGAAATGGTGCCCCTCCGAATCCTCCATGGACTCGGTATGGCAGACCCCGCAATTGCCGTTGGAACCTATGGGCAGATTGTTCCCCTGGTACTGCAGGGGCGGGATGTTGTCCCGGTCCTTGCCGTAGATATTGGTGGCCGGATAATTGGCATGGGTCGAGCCGTGACAGGCCTCGCACATGATGCCCATTTCACCGGTACGGCCCCTGAAAAGTTCGTCCGGGCCGGCAGTCCAGGTGTTGAATCCAGACACATTCTTGGACGCCGGGGGTTCGAACTCCACGTGGCAATTCAGACAGTCGGGCTCGTTCACCCAGGGATTTCTGGGCTTGATAACCGCCTTGGAATCGACCACCCGGGGCTTCAGATTGGCCATCAGCCGTGATGCGTCCTTGATCCCCCGCTCTTCCTCGTACTTCAGGAGACTCAATGCGTGATCCTCCAGGGTTCCATGGCAGTTTATACAGGTCATGCCCACCCCGGCGTGCACACCGCGCAGACACCCGGTCGCCCCGGTATTCTTGGAAGGATGGCACCGGTAGCAGGCCTTTTCATCCCGCTCGGTCAGATAATTGGCATGCCATCCGTGGATGGCCGCCGGAAAGCTGATAAGGCCCGGCGTGCCTTTGGCCCCGAGGACCGGGTCCTTGTGGCAGCTCTGACAGAGTCGGGGGTTGCCCGCGAGCGCGTCCTTGAGCAGCGTGGTCTTGTTGATCCGGTCATGCACGGCCAGAATATCGGCCGAGGTTTCGTCGGAGAATCCGGCCACACCCGCCACCCGCCAGGTTCCACCATGGCAGTTCTTGCACCCCATTTCAGTGGAGGTGGGGGCCACGCACTTGGTCGTGGCCAGGACCCCGCCCGTTTTCTTGTCCTTGGCCGTGACCGTGAACAGGGGATAGGGATTGAAGGAGCCGTCATCCGGATAGGGAACCACCGGTATAAGGGAGGCCTCGAATCCGTTCTCTCCGTGGGTAGGCTTCATCACCCCGGCAACCTTGTTCCCGGAGACCCCCACATTGACAGGCAAGGGCGCGTCCAACCCAAACAGAGACTGGGCGAATTCCCAGAACCGGACATGGCCTGCGGGATTCTCGAAACCGGGCTCGACCTGGTAGGAGAGCTCGACGCCCTCGGTGACCACTTCGGGTGTCTCTCCTCGCCTGACGAGCTGGGCAAAGATGTCGTTGGCCGGCGGCAAAAGTATCCAATAGGGATCGCTGTCGGAAATACAATGCATGCCCAGATTGTTCCACGCCAGCAGGACATATTCGTCGTTTTCCCTGGCCGGAACCGGGGTGGGCAACTGCGCGGGTTTCTGGGCCGGGCCATCACCCAGATGGGGGTTACCCTTATGCAATCCGTCGACCACATATCTGGCCAATGCCCACCGTTCCCGTTGGGTGCCCACAAAAGGAGGCATGTACCTGACCACCTTGCCCTGCCCATTGAGCTGGGAATCAAGGCCGAAAACCGTAAATTTCTCGGTCAGAGGCAGTATGTCGTTCATGGGCCCGCCAACGGAATGGCAGGAGGCGCATTCCAGCTGGAAGAGTTCCTGACCAGCCCTCATCTCGTTTTCCATGGTCACCGTGTCCACGGCAGTCCATTTGGCGGCAGGAAGCACCCCGGTCTCATTCAATGTATCCACCTGGGCAGGCATGATCGCGTTGGAATACATATACTCGTTGATCAAATAGGGTTTTCTGGCCGCTTCCCGCGAAAATTCAAAACACCCCATGTAGCCGAGTCCGATGGCCAGGAGCACAAACGCGGTCGGCCGTTTGATGGTTGCGGGCATCCTGATGGCCATGAACAACCCGCCAAACATGATCAACCCGCCGAGGATCAAAAATCCGGGCACGAACAGGCCGAGCTTCTGGATCTTGAAGACCACCATCTCATAGGCGAACTCGGGAAAGCTGGCCACATACCACCAGCCGGACAGGATGACACCGAGGAAGGGAACGATGGTCCACAGGGAACAGGAACGGACCACGGACAAACGGGTGGTTCCGTCCGTGATGCGCGTGGCCGTGACGAATCCGAACAACCCTGCAAAGATGCAGGCGATAAAGGTTCTGAAAAGTACGGACGGCCAGAACACAGGATTGAAGAACCCATCCCAGAAATTCCCGGTTTCGATCCAACGCCCCGGGGCGAGCATAAAATCGATGATACCGGTAATGAAGAACAGGGAAAGCCAGGCAAAAATGAAATAGAGCCAGCCCACAATGAGATGATCGCGTGCCTTCATCCGGTCGAAGGCATAGAAATATACCAGCAGAGCCACGATCTCACCCACGAAACAGACCCATTCCGTAGCCCAGCCGAACACAAATGTGTGGATCAGACTCGAGGTGGCCTGAGGGCTTATGAGAGCTATGGAAAACCAGATGCCCACGCCGGTGAGCCCACCAAAAACCATGCTCAAGAGCAGAAAGAATTTGGTGTGCTTCTTCACATAGGCCAGCATGATCGAAGAGTTTTCCCGGCGGGCCTTGTGTTCGGTGAGGACCAGAAACAGCCCCCCGCCCACGGCAAAATGGGCCACATACACATGCACCACGGCGATGAGAGCGATCCAGAAACCGCCGGCCAGAGTCGTCAATTGCCAGATGGGATATTCCATGGATCAGCCCTCCTTGCCCGCGCGCAGATAGAGATTGATCATATAGGCCACGAGACCAAGGCCGACGATGAGAAAGACGATGAAAAGGACAAGCGGGGAATACTGGGGTTCCAAACTCAGATTGGATGGATGGAAATAGGGTTCCAGATATTCCAGCCGGACCATGGCCCGAACAACGGCCATCAATGTGACCGTGGCCACGGTCGATCCCACTGCCAGGAAAATTTTTCGAGTGAACCCGGCGTACAGGACCACCAGGCTCATCGCCAGAGAAAAGAGGAATACGGCGGTATAGAGACCGTTGTCCCCCATAAAGGCGAGCATGACCTCTCGCTTGAGGCTCAACAAAAACCAGGTCCCGATGACGAATTGGGCCAGGGTCATGGTGGTGAACCACTTCAACCCTGTCGTGACGAATGGTTCTCCGTCCTCGCCCTTGCGTGTTTGCGCGGATCCGACAAGGGCAACAAACAACCCGCCCACGGCCAGGGCTGCAACCACGAAATGGAGATAACGGGGGATGAGGGTTGGGTCGGCAAGGTTGAGCAATGTTCCAGATGTATTGGAAAAATAGGCCGGCCAGACGTCGGGGACGAGCATCAGCGTCATGGCATTGCTGAAAATGAACGAGACCGCCACGAGTAGGACCACGGCCAGACCGATGACAAGTTTCCGGTTCCCGGCCAAGACATCGTATTTGAAATCGTAATAGTACAACAGATAATAGGCCGTGATGACCAGCGCGATGACCGAAAGCCAATACACGGCCATGAGAATGGTACTCGTGTACAGGAGATGACCATAGATAACCTGGGCAAAAAGCAGGGGGGCCACCCCCATGTTCACGGTCAGGGCGACAAGGGTCGGGAGTTTGGTCGACAGGGACTTGGCAACGGGATTCCTCCCCTGTTCGCCCTTCCCCCTGGCGGCAAGGGCAATGATGCTCCCACCGAACATGGCATTCATGAACAGGAGATGGAGGACAAAGGTCAGGATTCCCAACCCCTCGAACCAGATCCAGGGAACGGAAATGGGGTCAGTCGCCGGTAAAAGCTGTGAAGGGTCCATGGGCTCTCTTCCTGGTTGAGATTGAAAAAGGACGGCACGAAAGATGTCTAGCCAGTAGCCCATTACAGAAAATTGTTCAAGGATGCATGGGGATTCGGAAGAAAAAGGTCTGAGGTGCCCAGTACGCAGTGCGTAGGAAAAATGAGCACATATGTGTTTTTCCTACGTTTCCCGGACCATATCGCGCGCATCCCCCCCCCGGTCCACGAACCGGATCCAGAAACAGCAAGCCAGTTGGATACCCACGGCAAAAAGGATGGCCACGACACCCAAAAGGACGTCGAAAAACGGGGGCGCGGACAACCCGATACGCATGAGCGTTGTGCTTACGGCCAACCCTGCGTTGCGGAAGACACTCGGGAAAAAAGTGAAATACTGCTGGGCGACAAGAACGATGAAGATATCTGCAAAAACGAGGGCGGTGTAGCTGATGGAAAAAAAATGGATAGGAGCCGTCCCGCGCATAACGGCAATACCGTTATAGCTTCCCACTCCAAGAAAAAAACCAAGAAGAACCAGGGCCAAAAGCTTTTTGGTGGCCACGAATCCCTCGAGAAAGGAAAGATCCCTAAACCGTTGCAAGGGACGCCTGAAGGTAAAATAGACCCCAAGAAGCAAAAAAATAGCCAGGGCCCCGAAACCATCGGCCATGATACGGAGTACCGGGGCCACGTGATCGGCCAGGGTCAACGTATCGGAAAAATGGACCAGTTCGTTGAACGCGTGACGGAGAAGAATCAGGCAGAAAATTTCGAATTGCTTGCCCACGGCCCGAGTAAAGGACTTGGGGAGCACGAAAACCATCTCGATGATCTCGACAATGAGCACCAGGGTGAACACGATGTGCACGGCCTGAAAGAGATTGGTGGGGAGGAGCGGACTCAGGAAGGCGGGCAGAAGATCCAGATCGTTGGCCTGGATCAGAATGAGAGAGAGAACAAAAACAAGGGCCAGGGAGCGGCCGAACCAGACATGTGCTGCATCGAAACAGGAATGACAGGCGTCGAAAAAACGGGAAGCGTATTGCAAGACAATCCCCATCGACCTCTCCTGTATGCCCTGTCATGGCATGTGGTCATGTTTGGTCCAACCCGCCCTGGCCCATTATACAAAAAGGATTTGCGAGAGGGGTCCAGTTTGGACTCAGTAGCTTATTTGGGGTGACAGTCTCTGCAGGACGTGGGGCCAGTCGTTTCGCCGGCCTTCTTACGGTCCTTGTGACAACCCTTGTAGCAACTCTCGTGGTAAGCTTCCTTGTAGTACTTGATCTTGTTATCTCTGTCCCTAGACAGGCTGTCGTGACAGCCTGAATCCGTACATTTCTTGATAGGCCCGTTGCCGTCCCAGGTGTGGTGACATGCGGTACAGTCGAGCTCTGCATGCTTCTCGTGGGAAAACGGGGCAGGACTTTTTCTGGTCTTGGCACCTTCAGGGGCCTTGATGAGCATCTCGCCGGCTGGTGCATCGACAGCAAAGACGCTGGGCACGGCAAACATGCAGATCATGGCCAGGCTGAACAGGCTGACCAACAAAGACTTCTTCATAACGATTAACCTCCAACGCATCGATAAACTAAACAAACAAACGCAACGGTTACACTGTGCTACAGCCCTCTCGCAAAAAGTGGATGTCCACGGTTCTTTCACGTGCCTGTAGTCTCCAGAGGGCCAAATGGCAAGTGCCGGATTTTACTATTCCAAATTATCGTTCACGAAATCCCAGTTGACCAACGTGTCCAGAAAGGCGGCAAGGTAGTCGGGGCGACGGTTCTGGTAGTCCAGATAGTAAGCGTGTTCCCAGACATCGACCGTGAGCAGGGGTTTTATGCCGTGGGCCAAAGGGGTGTCGGCGTTCAGGGTCTTCATGATCTTGAGATCGTCACCCTCCTGGACCAGCCAGGCCCATCCGCTGCCGAACTGGGTCACCCCGGCTGTCTTGAAACTGTCGACAAAGGTCTCGTAGGAGCCAAAGGTCGCGGTGATCCGTTCCCCGATGGAACCGGTAGGGGCTCCGCCTCCGCCGGGTTTCATGCATTTCCAGTAAAAGGAATGGTTGAAGGCCTGGGCGGTGTTGTTGAAAATACCGACCCGGGCATCGTCTCCGGCTGTCTTCTGGATAATGGTTTCCATATCCAGGCCTTCGAGATCGGTTCCCGCAAGCAATTTGTTCGCGTTGGTCACATAGGCGTTATGGTGTTTGCCGTGATGGAAATCCAGGGTCTGGGCACTGATGACCGGCTCGAGGGCATCCTTGGCATAGGGAAGTTCGGGAAGTGTGATGGGCATGTAGATCTCCTCCTTCTGGTTGAAGTGGGAATGCAATAAAGCGATGAGTAACATGTTGAAAGCTCATTATTCATTGGACAAAATCACGGGAAAAGGCAAGGGATAAATCCCGAACGTGAAGGAGCGGAGTCTACGGAATCGTCCTTCTCGTATTCGTTCTTCAAGCCATATAGTCATCTACGGGCTTGAAAACCAAGGTGGACCCCATGAGCTGGACAGCGTGATCGAGGTATTGACAAATTTTGCCGAATATCCAACAAGGTTTCATCAAATCGCCACTTTTTTTTGACCGGCACAACGACATAAGGAGATGAGCCATGAAAAAATTCGAATGCCCCTGCGGTTACATCTACGACCCCGAGTTGGGTGATCCAGAAAATGGTGTTGCAGCAGGAACAGCTTTTGAAGATGTTCCCGGGGATTGGGTTTGCCCCAAGTGTGGTGCGGAAAAAGAGTTTTTCGAGGAATTGGATTAATCCCCTTCCCCCCATGTATCAACCCGAGGCGGAACGCCTGGTTCCGCCTTTTCTCTCCTCCCCTTTCCATGTTCTCACGTGGGGAGAAAGTATTTTTTATCAATAATGGTTATTAATATCGACAATCGGATTGCTTCAGGATATCAGGGGGCCGGATTCTGTCACGGATCTTTTCTTCTGGAAGACGACCAAACTTTGTGCTAGTCGGCTGAAATATGTCACTCAAACCGGTAATCACCCACCACATCCGGAGGTTCGAATGCAAAAGACCGTTCTATTCGCCTTCAACGGCGACCCCATGTGTTTCATCCATGTCTTGCTCAACGGACTGGACATGGCGGAAAAAGGCCATGAAGTCGGTATCGTCATGGAAGGCGCAGCCGTGAAACTCGTGCCGGAGCTCGCCAAAGACGACCATCCCCTCCACCAGCTCTACGCCAAGGCATGTGACAAAGAGCTGTTTTTCGGCGCCTGTCAGGCATGTTCCGCTAAACTCGGTGTTCTTGCAGAGGTCAAGTCAACCGGTATGACCATGCTTGCGGACATGAAGGGTCACCCCTCTATATCCGGCTACATGGATCAGGGATTCACCGTCATCACGTTCTAATGCGGGCAAGCCGCAGTTTTACGTTTTAGGTTTTAAGTTTTACGTTCAGGCGGCTATGCAATTTTCTTCTTTTTTATTACAGAACCTTTTGAATAAGGTACTAACGGGTCTTGAGCAACCATCTCCCGTTCCAAGTCGCTTTCCCGGTCAACGATCATCCCTTCAACCTGTGAGCAAACCATGCCTTCCTTTGTCAAAAACATGTACTCTCTATGTTGACGGCTTCCGATCCATGGTCCTTGGACGCAAATTGTGGAAGATCATCCTCATCAAGATCGTGGTCATCTTCGGGATGATCAAGATCCTCTTTTTTCCGGATTTTCTGGCCACCACCTATACCTCGGACCACGAACGGGCCGACCATGTGCTGACCTCGCTGACCCAAAACCAAGGCAATCCGGCAGGCGACTCGGTGAGCGATAAATGACCGGAGACAAGCTCAATCACAAAAACAGCTATTCGTACCTTACTCGTAAAAATCAGCCATAAAAAACAAGAAAATTCTATAACCGCTTTAACTTAAAACTGCGGCTTAGACACATTAGCATTACAGGGTAGCAAAAATTATTTCCACAGCCCCTCCCTTGGGGCTGCAAAAACGGGCGATTCATGAACCGCCCCTACGAGTTTTTGATTGTGTCGTTATAGATATCCACCTGCAGATGCCTACATTCCGTGATGACGGATTGCACTGCGTACTGTGCACTGTGCACTTCATCTTATATCTTATATCCCATATCGTAGATCCTTTACCCTCCAACCTTGCATCTTCAAACCAAGGGGCCAACCGTGTTAGAACAGATCGATTGGAGTCAGGTCAACTGGGCCAGGGCCAATTCACCCTCACGGCCATGTCCTATATCGCCCTGGCCGTGCCCTTTGTTCTGGCCTACATCGCCTGGGTGTGGAGATTGATGGATGCAAAAAAATTGGATGCGTCGGAGTTTGAGGGGGAGACGGCCAAAGAGTTGTATTAGGAGAGGGCGCAGGACACAGTTCGCAGGTTACGATCCATTTTTCCAATGTTTCTGAAGAGCATATACAAACCGACGCTCCCACAACAACCGTAGGGGCACGGCGCGCCGGGCCTGTTTGACAGATTCCAGGATGCGGATGCAAATAATCATTCATCATCCCGGACATATTCACCAACCAACAAGACCCACACAGGAGACCATCATGACAGCCGTACTTCTCATCGGATGGGTGATTCTCATCATCGCCTCGTACAAAGGGGCTGAAACTGTGCTCAAAAAAACCGATCTGCTGTAACCCAAGGCCGGGCACCAATAATTTCCTTTGAATGCCCGGACAGATTGTATCCAAAATCGTAGGGGCACCCTTTACGGGTGCCCTTTTATTGCTACGTAGAGATGTGCCAGTAAAAAATAGCGAGGAGCCTAGATTTTTGCAGGCAGGGTTACGATTTGAGCTGGAAGGTTTAAATAAAATCAGGTTGTTACAAAATATGGTTCTGAGCTTGAACCCCGGTTTTCGACTTTTTGCAGGAGCATCCGTAGACAGACGTCTTGAAAATTTCCATAAAGGGCACCCGCAAGGGGTGCCCCTACGCAACACAAACATCAACAAGCCCCGACGAGACACCATGACCACACAGACCTCCCCCATCCGTTTCAACCGCCTGGAACTGGCCGGTTCCCTGGGTGATCTGGGAACCCTTCTCCCCCTGGCCATCGGAATGATCATGGTCAACGGACTGTCCTCATCGGGAGTCTTTCTGGCCATCGGCCTCTTCTATGTGGCCGCGGGCATGTATTATCGGGTCACGGTTCCGGTCCAGCCCATGAAGGTCATTGGGGCGTATGCCATCGCCCTGGGGCTCTCACCCTCCCAGATCACAGCCTCCGGCCTTCTCGTGGCCCTGGTGCTCCTGACCATCGGCCTGACGGGGGCCGTGAACCTCATCGGTAAATATATCCCCAAACCGGTCATTCGGGGGGTCCAACTGGCCACGGGCACCCTGCTCATGGCCCAGGGTGTCCGGTTCGCTTTGGGCACCACCTCCTTCCAGCTCATGGAGGGAGCTCGTGAACCCTACCTGATCATCCAGAACCTGGGCATTATCCCCATCGGCCTGCTCCTCGGGAGCGTCGGCATGGCCCTGACATTGTGGTTCCTGAACGACAAGCGCTTTCCCGCAGGCATCCTGGTCATCCTCTTCGGGTTGCTCACCGGACTCTTCTTCGGTACCCATGAAGGATTCGGGCAGATCCAAATGGGAGTGCATCTTCCAAAATGGCTGCCTTTCGGATGCCCCACGGCAGCGGACTTCTCCCTGGCCCTGATCACCCTGGTCCTGCCCCAGCTCCCCATGACCCTGGGCAATGCGGTCGTGGCCAATGCGGATCTCTCCCAGGAATATTTTGGTCCGGGGTCCCGCCGGGTGACCTACAAGGGGCTGTGCATCAGCATGGGGCTGGCCAACCTATTCAGCTCTCTTGTCGGCGGCATACCCCTGTGCCACGGAGCCGGAGGTCTGGCCGCCCACTACCGGTTCGGCGCCCGCACGGCCGGGTCCAACCTGATCATCGGCACCGTGTTCATCGGCCTGGCCCTTTTTCTGGGCACCCACGCCATCGCCCTGGTCCACCTCATTCCCTTTGCCGTCCTCGGCGTGCTCCTCATCTTTGCCGGAAGCCAGCTCGCCATGACCATTATCGACGTCAAAGCCCCCAAGGATCTCTTTGTCGTCGTGGTCATGCTTGGGATCACCCTGGCGGCCAACCTGGCCGTGGGATTCGGGGTCGGTATCCTCCTGGCGTATGGTCTGGGATCCGGAAGAATAACGGTCTGACGGTGGCTACCGTGGACCAGGGAAACCATAACGATCCTCGTTCCCTCCGGATCCAAGCAGCGTTGATATGAAAAGACGAACATTCTTTCTGCTAGCAGCAGTCTTTGGGTATCTGGCGGTAATCACCTGCCTGTATTACGTGGAGTCAGCCGGTTCCGATCCCAATATCCGGACCCTGTTTGACGCATTCTGGTACTCCCTGGTCACGTTGACCACGGTGGGCTATGGAGACTATTATCCCACGACCATCACAGGCAAAATCCTTTCGTTCACACTGGTAGCAGCCAGTCTCGGCGTGCTTGGCTGCTTCATTGGCAAACTCACCGAACATATCCAAACCGCTGCAGAGAGGCGCAGAATGGGATTGAACGGCACCGACTTCACCAACCATGTAGTCATTGTGGGCTGGAACGATTTTTCCGAGGGGGTTGTTACCCAGTTGGTCAACGCCGGCAAAAAGGCCTGCGTGATAACAGACACCAAAGCCCATATCGACATTATCCATGACCGCTTCCCACGCAGGCAGGTCTTTACCCTGTACTCGGAATTCGGCTGTCGGGAGTGTCTGATCAAGGCCAATGCCGCCAGGGCGGTCAGTCTGATGCCCTGTCTGGGGGACGACACGCGGAACCTCATTTTCATCCTGAACGCCAAAAAAGACTACCCCGACCTTTCCTTCGTGGTCACGCTGGACAATGCCGAGCTCAAGGAGACCTTTATCAATGCCGGGGTCAGCTTTACAATCTCCAGGAACGAAGTAGCCTCCAAGATCGTTGCCAGCTATACATTCGAACCCTCTGTGGCCCGGTTTAACGAAGATCTCTTGGCCTCGGCCTCCCAAAAAGACGATTACGACATCCTCCAATACTATATTACAGAAGACAGCCCGTTTGCGGACAAGCTGTATGGGGAGGTGTTTACAACACTCCAAACCACCTGCGGCACGTTGGCTATCGGTATCAGCCGGGATACCGGGCAAAGTCGCGCCCTGTTCAAACTTCCGGACAATACCATGCGTGTCCTTGCAGGAGACTACATTCTGGTCATGACCTCGGGAGGATCCTTGGAACAATTGACCGAACTCTTTGGCTGCCCAGAAGGACTCTATGAACACGACACATGACAATATATATCATATATTATCCCTTCTTGGATTGTAACTATTCAGGTGCATTTTCCAAAAATCAGAATTGCGGATTTAAGAAACTTAAGAGATTGAAGAAATTATAGGCGGTTAGCATGTAGGTCTCTCATTTCTTAAATCCCTTAAATCATCCTATCCCGCAAATTTGTTGATCGGCATTCAGATTTGACCATAAATTTTAAGATGTTGCGATATTAATAACATTTTGACCTGAATAGCTACTTATTGCCATGAGCTTCCTACATAGTCCCAAATGCCTCTCCTGCCTGGTCCTTTTCACCCTATCCCTTGGGCTTGTGCATTCTCCAAGCATCTTTGGGGCCACCCCCAGAAAAAACGTTTTGCTGCTCAACTCCTACGAGAACGGGTACTCATGGTCGGACACCATCGTACAGGGGGTCAAACAGCGGTTCGCCAAGAGTCCCTACAATGTCGATCTCCAGGTGGAATACATGGACTCCAAACGGCATACTTCCAAGGCCATGCATTCCATGCTCCTCGACCTGTATGCCTACAAGTTCAAGAACATTCAATTCGACGCCATCATCGTCTCGGACAATTACGCATTCGAATTCCTCCAGGATCACGGTCCGACCTTTTTTCCACGGGTGCCGTTCATCTTTTGCGGGGTGAACGATCTCGATCCCGGTGCCATCGAGCACCGGGACCTTTTTTCAGGGGTTGCCGAAAATATCGATGCCGTCGACACCATCAGGATGGCCATGCAGCTCCGCCCCGAGACACGGCATATCGTGGTTATCGGGAACAACGACATCACCAGCCAGGCCATCCGCAACCAGGTTGCCAAGGCATTGGCAACCTTCAAGCAATCCATCGACGTCGCCTTCTGGACCGAATCCTCTCTGGACGAGCTGCTCACGCGGGTTCCGGACATCCCTCAAGACGCGCTCATCTACATGATCCCCTTTTACAAGGATGCCCATGGCCAATTCTATTCGGCCGAAGAGGTTCTGGCCTCCATCGCAGACGTCTCGAGGGTGCCCATTTTCAGCAACTGGCACTTTTTTCTTGGTCACGGCATTGTCGGGGGAAGACTGCTCGACGGGAGCAGGGTCGGCGCAATGGCAGCCGAAGAGGTTCTGGAACTCTTTCAGGGTAAAACACCGGGGGAGATCCCCATCATCGAGGATTATTTGGGCGAGTACAGCTTCGATTACACCATGTTGGAAAAATTTTCCATCGACAGGAGCGGATTGCCCGAGGGGAGCATGATCATCAATCAGCCCGACCGGTTCTATGCCCTGGACAAGCAGACCTTCTGGCTGATCATGACAAGCCTGGTCGTGCTTTTGGGCATTTCCCTGTTGCTGATCCTGAACATCATGCAGCGGCGCAGGATCGAAGAAGACCTCCGTCAGGCCGAAGAAAAATACCACAGCATCTTTGAGAACTCGGCCCTGGGTATCTTCCGGACCACGCCCGAGGGAGAGTTCCTGGATACCAATCCGGCCATGGCCAGGATGCTCGGGTACGATTCTGCCTCGGATCTGGTCAAAAACATCGGCTCGGTCCCCAAGGAACTCCTGGCCGATCCCGAACAATGGGACCATCTTCTTGCAGCAGACACCGAGGCCGAGGGAAGCATCAATTTTGAAAACAGATTCAAACGCCGAGACGGTACGGTCATCAGCGCCAACCTGTACTTGCGGATCATCCGCAAGCCCGATGGGAGCATTGCCTACCTGGAGGGATTTGCGGAAGACATCACCCAGCGCATCAGCCTGGAACATCAGCTCCTGCAATCCCAGAAGATGGAGGCCATCGGGACCCTGGCAGGCGGAATCGCCCACGACTTTAACAACATCCTGACATCCATCATCAATTCCACAGAACTGGCTCTCATGGACATTGATGAGGAATCCATGACCCATGAGGATCTTTCCCGGGTGCTCACCGCGTCACAAAGGGGCAGCCGACTGGTCAAACAGATCCTGACCTTTAGCCGGCCCAGTCGGGAAGGATTTGTGCCCACCAATGTCTCCGAGGTCGTCCATGAGGCGGCCGAGCTGATCAAGGCCTCGTTTCCGGGGAACATCCGTGTCGGTGAACATATCGCTTCCCCCAATATCCTCTGCATGGGCGATCCCACCCAGATCCATCAGATCGTCATGAATCTGTGCACCAATGCCTTCCAGGCCATGCGCTCCCAAGGAGGGGAGTTGAGCTTGCTCCTGTCCACGGGAATCCTGGCCGGAACCAGGGCCGATGTTCTGGATGTGGAGCCCGGCTACTACGCCAAATTGACTATCGAGGACAGCGGGCCGGGCATGGAAACACACATCATGAACAAGATCTTCGATCCCTTTTTCACCACCAAGGATAAGAGCGAGGGCACCGGACTGGGCCTGGCCGTGGTCCATGGCATCGTCCAGGGACACAAGGGGGCCATCGAGGTATGGAGCCAACCGGACGAAGGAACATCCTTTTCCATCCATCTTCCCCTTGTCGAACAGCAGGAAAACGACACCCCACCCAAGGTGGACCGCATGACAGAAAGGGGCTATGGTCGGATTGTTTTTGTGGAAGACGATACCGACCAATTGCAGACCATTCCCCGCGTCCTGGCCCTGCTCGGGTACAAGGTCACCCCGGTCAAAAGTGGTCGCAACGCCCTCAAGATCATTGAAAAACAGGCCGAATGCGATCTGATCATCACCGACTACGACATGCCGGAGATGAACGGCCTGGAACTGGCCAGACGACTCGACCGGATCGCCCCGCATATTCCGGTGATCATGGTTTCCGGTAGAAACATGGCCACCCAAGCGGCACGGGAAATGGACAATATTCGGGAAGTCCTTCCCAAACCGTACAACAAGGCGTCCCTTTCCGAGGCCATTGGTCGCGTTCTCGAAGGCGACCGGACGGGCGGCTGAGGCACAAACCGGCACGGACTCCGCCCGCACCCTACAATCCAAGACGGTCCCCCATATACGCTATGAACAAAATTCTTGTCATCGACGACGACATCCAGGTTTGCGAAACCATGCAGAGCCTTATCGCCCGCATGCGTCTCACCTGCGAAAGCGTACAGACCATTGCCCAGGGCTTGGAACGGCTCGAGCAAACGCCTTTCGACGTGGTCTTCCTGGATGTCCAGCTGCCCGACGGCAACGGTTTGGACGCCCTGCCCGCCATCAAGGGTGCGCCTTCGGAACCCGAGGTGATCATCCTCACGGGCAAGGGCGACCCGGATGGTGCCGAACTGGCCATCCAAGGAGGCGTCTGGGACTACCTGGTCAAGCCCTCCCCCATCAAGGATACCATGCTCACCCTGAACCGGGTGCTGGCCTACCGGAAGGAGAAGGATCACAAAAAGGCCCCCACGGCCCTGAACCTGGAAAATGTCATCGGCAAGAGTCCGGTCATGCGGACCTGCTTCGATCTGGTGGCCCAGGCCGCGCAATGCGATTCCAACGTTCTGGTCACCGGGGAGACAGGCACGGGCAAGGAGCTCTTTGCCAAGACCATCCACGCCAACAGTCTGCGGACGTCAGGGCCGTTCGTCCCTGTGGATTGCGCGGCCCTGACGGAAAGTCTTTTGGAGAGCATCCTTTTCGGTCACGTAAAGGGGGCGTTCACCGGTGCCGACCGGGACAGGACCGGACTGGTCAAGCAGGCGGACAACGGCACCCTCTTTCTGGACGAAATAGGGGAGCTGCCCATGTCCCTCCAAAAAGCCTTCTTGCGGTTCCTCCAGGAACGGACCTTTCGTCCGGTGGGCGGCAACCGGGAAATCCAGAGCGATTTCCGACTCATTGCGGCCACCAACAGAAACCTTGAGAGCATGGTCAACAAGGGAACCTTCAGGGAAGATCTCTATTTCCGGCTAAAGACCATCCATCTCCATCTCCCCCCCCTCCGCGAACGCAAGCAGGACATCAGACACCTGACCCTGTTCTTCACCAACCAACTCTGCGAGCAATACAACAAACCCAACAAGGGCATTGACGGCGATCTCTTCGCCACCCTGGAAGACTATGACTGGCGCGGCAATGTGCGTGAACTGGCCAACACCATGGAACGGGCCTTTGTGGCCGCGGGCGGAGAAAAGACCATCTATGCCATGCACCTGCCTCCGGACATCCGCATCAAGGTGGCCAGAACCCACCTGCTGTCCAAGGGCAGGCAGGCCGAAGAAGAGCCGTCCAACCACCCCCCGATGGTAACCATGCCGCCTCTGCCGGATCGTCCCGAACAGCTTCCCAACATCCGCGAATTCCGCTCGGACATGGAAAAACGCTACCTCGAGGAACTGGTCGAACAGACCGGGGGTAATCTCAAAAAAATCCTCCAACTATCCGGCCTGTCCCGGTCCCATTTTTATGCCATGGTCAAGAAATACGGGATCGAATTCTAGACCAAAACCAGTTTGGGACCATGGGCTTTATTCAGGATCGGTGCAAGAATCCTTTGTTCAACACACCTTGAGCCCGTAAGCCCCCATACTGGAACTATCGTCGTTCCAGTGCAAAACTACGGGTTTCAAAACGGGTTTGGTTGCCCCCCCAGCCCCTTCTTGTTCCGTGCGCTTGTCCTAAAAATAGGACAATCTATTATTTCCTGATATCTCGATATGATCGGTCTTACTATCCTGTTTTCAGGATTCAAAGACCCACCTCCCCAAGCCACGACCTTCTTCACGCGCCCCCCTGCCGCCCCCCTCTGAACGCCATTCCTCATCCGTCCTGAATCCAGGACGGAGCCCCCATTTTTTGCCATCCTCCGGCCCCGCACACCGTTTTTGGGGTGGCATCCCCTCCATGGAAACAACCGATCCCCTGGTCGCAAAAAAATCCAACCCGCCTTTCCCTTTCAAAACGCTGTCTTTTAACGTAGGAGGTGCGGGTTTTATTCAAAAACGACTCGTTTTCGGCAGTATGCGTGTGACAAGTTTGACATCCAAAACTTTTGAGAAGGTATGACTCTTGCTTAAGGCCTTCAAACGCACCCACTTCAAAAATCCACATTCTTCCACATTCACACAAGGCACTATTATGGATGGAGCATCAAACGATCTTTGTACCGAGTCCGACCTGGCCCGTGAGGTCCAGGCCTACGGGGCCAAGGACATGGATCTGTGCATGCAGTGCGGCACCTGCAGCGCTTCCTGCCCCCTGTCACGAGGCACGGATTCCTTTCCCAGAAAAATCTACCGCTATCTCCAGCTGGGGGTTCGGGACAAGCTCCTTTCCTCGGTAGAGCCCTGGCTCTGCTACTATTGCGGGGAGTGCAACCAGAACTGCCCCCGGGGGGCCGAGCCCGCCGAGACCATGATGGCCGTACGCCGCTGGCTGACCGCCCAGTACGACTGGACCGGGCTGGCCAGACGGTTCTATACCTCGGAAAAATGGGAATTCGGGGCCCTGGGCGGGGTGGCATTGTTCATCATTCTTCTTTTCGTATTTTTCCACGGCCCGGTGGTCACCGACCGCGTTTCCGTGAACACCTTTGCTCCGGTGTTGTGGATCGAGATAGGGGATCTGACCATGGCCTTTCTCCTGTCCGCCTTTCTCCTGTCCAATGCCTTCCGCATGCACCGGTTCATCATGGCCGGGACCAAGGTTCCCCTTCGGCTGTACAAGGAGGAGCTGAAAACCTTTGTCCTGCACTTTGCCACCCAGAAACGGTGGAGTGAATGCGGGGGGGACCGGACCCGCTGGATCAAGCATCTCTTCCTGGTCACCGGGTATCTGACCATGATGTCGCTTATCATCGTGTTCATCCGGTGGTTCCAGGTGGATGACAGCTCCTGGCATTTTTCGGCCCTGTTCGGGTACTATGCCACCGGGACCATCATGGGCGTCACCGGAGAGATGATGTACAGCCGGTACAAGCAGAAGGAACTCATGCACCGGTATTCGGAACTCTCGGACTGGCTCTTTCTGATCCTCCTGTTTTCCACGGCCGCCACCGGGCTGGTCATGCATCTCTTCCGCCTGGCCGGATTCCCCGTGGCCACCTATGTGACCTATGTCATCCATCTGGCCATTGCCGTACCCATGCTCATGATCGAGGTTCCCTTCGGCAAATGGTCCCACCTCTTCTACCGCCCCCTGGCCATCTTTCTCTCCAGGGTTCGGGAAAAGGCGACCCAGCCGTCCATCACGGATTTCGAGGAAACCAAAAAGCGCGCTCAGGAAACCTTCCAGACCTGCATGCAATGCGGCACCTGCACCAGCGTCTGCCCCCAGTCCGGGCTCAGTCCCAGACTCGCGCTTCGTGCCATCAGTCTGGAGACGGCCACCCGGGACAATGTGGACAATGCCGCCTGGCAGTGCCTGACCTGCAACAATTGCCTGGAGCATTGCCCCCGGGGTATCGACATGGCCGAGCTGCTCACCTCGGTACGCGCCCAGGACGTTCTGGCCCGCAACCTGCCGACCCTCCTGGAACAACCGCTTGAGAGTCTGAACAGCAACAACAATCCATGGGGGGGCAGTCAGGAACAACGCACCCAGTGGGCTCATCCTGTGGAGCTGACAGCCTGCACCCCGGACACGGACTACTGTTTGTTCACCTGCTGCACCACAGCCCATGACACGGATCCCGGTCAGGGCAGCCGTCAGGCAGGAAAGGCACTGCTCGAGCTGCTCAACAAGGCAGGAGTCACCGTCGGCACCCTGGGCACCAAGGAACGATGCTGCGGCGACCTGGCCCGGACAACAGGCTCCGAAGACCTCTTTACCGCCTTCAAAAAAATGAACACCAGTGCCATCCTCGAAACCGGTGCCTCCCGGCTGCTGGTCAACTCCCCCCATTGTCTGCAGACCTTCACCCGCCATTATGACGGACTGGACGACGAAATAGCCATCCTCCACCATACCGAAGTCCTGGCCGGGCTCATCCGGGAAAAACGTCTCGTGCCCGAACATTCCGTCAAGGCTCGGGTCACCTACCACGATCCCTGTTATCTGGGGCGTCACGCAGGCAGCTATGACCACCCCCGGACCATCCTGGACAGCATCCCGGGGATTACTCGCGTGGAAATGGCCCATACCCGGGAAAACAGCCTGTGCTGCGGCGGCGGGGGCGGAGGCGCTTGGCTTCAGGAGGATTGCCCGCCCATGGATCGTCTCTCCCGCAGGCGGGTACGCGAGGCATTGGACACGGGGGCCGAGATCATCGCCACGGCATGCCCCTACTGCATCCGCATGCTGAACAGCGCCATCCGGGACATGAAAGTGCAGGAAAAAATCCGGGTCTGCGACGTGGCCGAACTCCTTGCCGAGTCTCTGGGCACGGAATCAACGAACATCGATATATAAAATATAATTCTGGATTTAAGATATTTAAGACATTTAAGATATTGCAGGCTGTTACCGTTCTAGTCTTTAATTTCTTAAATTTCTGAAATTTTTCAATTTCTTAAATCATATGAGATGGCAGGGAAGGCATTTTCGTAGCAGACCATCTCGACATTCATGTTTTCCAAATAGTTTTGGTTGAGGAGAAACATCATGGCTGAACGCATCGGTTTTTACATATGTCATTGCGGGGTGAACATCGCCTACCGGGTCCGGGTCAAGGAGGTTGCCGAGGAAATGGCCAAGCTCCCGAACGTGGTCGTCTCCCGGGACTATCTGTTCATGTGCTCCGACCCGGGCCAGGAACTCATTGAAAAGGACATCAGGAAATACGGGCTGACCCGTGTGATCGTGGCCTCGTGCTCCCCGCGCATGCACGAAACAACCTTTCAGGGGGCCTGCAAACGGGGCGGTCTCAACCCGTACCGGGCCTTCCACATGGTCTGCGTGCGCGAACACGTCTCCTGGGTCACCGAAGATATGGACGAGGCCACGGAAAAAGCCACAATCCTGGCCAGGGCGGGCATCGCCCGGGTGGTCCACCAGCACGACCTGACACCGTCCACCTTCGACGTATGCACCAACACCCTCATCGTGGGCGGGGGCATCGCGGGCATGCAGGCCGCCCTGGACATCGCATCTTCCGGCAACAAGGCCTATCTGGTGGAAAAGGCCCCCACCATCGGCGGGCACATGCTCCAATTCGACAAGACCTTCCCCACCCTGGACTGCGCCGCGTGTATCGGCACCCCCAAGATGGTCTCGGTGGGCCAGAGTAAGAACATCGAGCTGCTCTCCTATAGCGAGGTCATGGATATCTCCGGGTATATCGGCAACTTCACCGTGCGTGTCAAAAAGCATCCCCGGTACATCGACATGAACAAGTGCACGGGCTGCGGGGACTGCGCCAAGGTCTGTCCGGTGAGCTACAAACTCTTTCCCGAGCGGCAGACGCCCACTCCCTACCACTATGAAATCGATCCGGAAAAATGCATCGGCTGCACCCTGTGCGCCCGCAAATGCCCGGAAAAGGCCATCTCCGGAGAGAAGAAGCAGGCCCATGTCATCGACAACGACACCTGCATCCGCTGCGGCCTGTGTCAGACCGTGTGTAAGAAAGACGCCATCCGCGTTGTGGACGCGGACGGCAACCCGCCCAAAACATTGTCTTCCGATTGGGACCAGGGGCTCATCACCCGCCACGCGGCCGACATCGCCTTCCCCCAGGCCATTCCCCAGGCACCCACCATCGATCCCGAGGCGTGCATCGGTTTGAACACGGGCAAATGCCAAAAATGCGTGGCCGCCTGCAAGGCCGGAGCCATCGACTTCTCCCAAAAAGAGGAGATCGTGGAGATCAAGGTGGGCTCGTGTATCCTGGCCACGGGCTACAATACACTGGATCCCACGCCCATGAAGGAGCTCGGGTACGGAAGCTGCCCCAATGTGCTCACCAATCTGGAGTTCGAACGTCTTTCCAACGCCACCGGACCCACCAGCGGCAAGATTCTCAAACGGGACCCGGACAATCCCGGCAAATTCACCAAGCCGCCCAAGAGCGTGGCCATCCTCCACTGCATCGGCAGCCGGGACATCCGGTACCACGAATACTGCTCCCGCACCTGCTGCATGTACGGGCTCAAATTCGCCCATCTGATCAAGGACAAATGCGGGCACGACACCGAGGTGTACAATTTCTACATCGACATGCGCTGTTTCGGCAAAGGGTATGAAGAGTTCTACAAGCGGGTCCAGAGTGAAGGGGTACGCATGATCCGGGGTAAGGCTTCGGAGATCAAACAGTCGGGCGATAAACTCGTTGTGCGGGCCGAAGACACCCTGTCGGCACGCATGGTGGAGATCCCCGTGGAAATGGCCATTTTGTGCACGGCCATGGAACCGCGCAAAGATCTCCCCCATGTGGCCCGGACCTTTGGAGTCACCATCGGCGGCGACGGATTTTTACTGGAAGAACATCCCAAGCTGGAGCCTGTCTCCACCTCGGCAAGCGGCGTATTCATCGCCGGTGCCTGCCAGGGCCCCAAGGACATCCCGGACACCGTGGCCCAGGCCAAGGCGGCCGCGGCCCAGTGCCTGGCCCTGAGCTCCTGCGGCACGGTCGAGGTCTCGCCCATGGTCTCCACCATCGATCCGGACGTGTGCGTGGGGTGTCAGATATGCATCGGCCTGTGCCCGTACGGGGCCATCACCTTCAACAATCTCAAGGGGATAAGCGAAGTCAACAGCGCCGTGTGCAAGGGCTGCGGCAGCTGCGCCGGTCACTGTCCCAGCGGAGCGGCCAAGGTACAGCATTTCACGGACAAACAGGTTCTGGCCGAACTCGACGGCATTTTCTGCAACTGCGACTGACCGGGCACCCCGGTTGTGCGCATGGCTGTCGAACCGTGCGTAAAAAGCCGGGATGACGGAAGCAGACATCACTTCACATACTCTAATCAATCATCAGAGAATAGTTACCCTGAATCAGGAGTTGATAATGGATACATTCGAACCGAACATCGTGGCATTTTTCTGCAATTGGTGCACGTTCACGGCCGCGGATCTGGCGGGTACCTCGCGCCTCTCCTACCCGCCCAACCTGAAGATCATCCGGGTCATGTGCAGCGGCATGGTCGATCCCAAATACGTGATCAAGGCCTTTCTAAACGGTGCCGACGGCGTGCTCATCGGCGGCTGCTGGCCGGGCGACTGCCACTATATCAACGGCAATCTCAAGGCCAGACGACGGGTGGCCATGCTCACCGAACTCCTCAAAGGCTACGGGATCGACGAACAACGGTTCTGGCTGCGCTGGATCGCGGCAAGCGACGGGAACATGCTCCAGGAAGTCACCAGGGATATGACCGAAAAGCTGCGGGTCCTCGGCCCGAGTCCGGTCCATGCTGCACAAATGGCCGGGTAACGGCGGGGAGACGATCATGAGTACATGCTGCACATTGTCCTTTGGCAAGGACACCATGAACAAGGAACTGGCCGGATTTTTCAAGGGACTGCTGGAAAAGGAGACCGTGCATGCCCTGCTGGTGCCGGTCACAACGGGATCAGGCATGGTCAGACAGACCCTGGTGAACGATCCCGCCAGGCTGGAGAACGTGGACCCCTTTGCCCCGGTAGTGCCGGTGAACACGGCCAAACTGGTCTCGTCCATCACCACCCGCCCAAGCGAGCGCAAGCTGGGCGTGGTCCTCAGGTCCTGCGAGATGCGGGCCCTGGTGGAGCTGGTCAAGCTCAAGCAGGCCGACCTGTCCAACGTGCTGCTTATCGGCATGGACTGTTACGGCCGGTACGAAAACAAGGATTTCACCAAACTGTGCTCAGAAGGCATGACCACGGAATCCTTTCTGGAACATGCCCGTCAGGGAACAACCAAAACGGGCGATACGGACATAGCCGGGGCCTGCGCCATCTGCGAATTCCCGGCGACAGAGAATGTGGATCTGCATCTCTGCCTCGTGGGTACGGGGAACAATGAAGTCTGTGTCCAGGCGGTCTCGGACAAGGGAACAGCGGCCCTGGAAACCCTGGGGCTGCCGACCTCGGATCTTCCTTCCAAGCGTGCCTCGGCACTGGAAGCCCTGGTCAGGGAACGGACGGAACAGCGCGACCAGGTCCTGGAGAAATACCGGGAAACCGTGGATTCCATCCCGGCCCTGACCGACTATCTCGCCCCCTGCGTCAACTGCTACAACTGCCGGGTGGCCTGCCCGGTCTGCTATTGCAAGGAATGCGTGTTCGTCACCGACACCTTCAGGTACACGGGCGATCAGTTCATGGACCGGTCCGAGGCCCTGGGCGATCTGCCCATGCCCGCGGACACGGTCTTCTATCATATGACCCGCATCTCCCATATCGGCACCTCCTGCATCGGCTGCGGCCAGTGCACCAGCAGTTGTCCCAACGGGATCGACCTGATGCCCATCTTCAGATCGGCGAGCGAAAAAATCCAGGAACGGTTCGACTATCAGGCCGGCCGCTCCCTGGAAGAACCTCTGCCCCTGTCCGTGTTTTTCGACAACGAATTCACCGACGTCACCGGTCAGGTCAAATAGGAGCGCTCTCATGGCAGAAGAACAGCGTATAGGAACGGTTCTGGTCGTGGGGGCCGGAATCTCCGGCATCAAGGCGGCCATGGAACTGGCTGAAACCGGATACAAGGTGGTGCTCACGGACATCTCCCCCCAGGTGGGCGGCATCCTGGACATGCTCGACTATCAATTCCCCAACGACCAGTGCGGCATGTGCCGGATGCTCCCCATGGTCGGTCGGGAATCCGGGTCCCAGTTCTGTCTCAGAAAGGGGCTGTACCACGACAACATCCAGATTCTGGCCTCCACCGACGTGGTGTCCATCGACGGGGACGTGGGGGCGTACAAGGTGCGGCTGACCACCAAGCCCGCGTATATCGATCAGGAAATCTGCTGCGAATGCGGCGAGTGCATCGAGGCCTGTCCGGTGGAGACCAAGGACGGATTCAACCAGGGGTTGACCATGCGCAAGGCCATCTATCAGCCGGTCCCCCATTCCAATCCCAAAAAACACGTTCTGGACGCGGACGTGTGCACCCGGTGCGGCAAATGCGTGGAGGTCTGCCGCACAGGGGCCATCAATCTGGACGCACAGCCCACCGAGCAGACCGTCACGGTCCAGGCGATCATCTTTGCCTCGGGCGTCAAGCTGCACGATCCCCGGACATCCGAAGAAGGCAAGTCCTATACCGTGTCCCCGGATGTCGTCACCGGTCTGCAGTTCGAGCGCATGCTCAGCGGCTCGGGCACCTATGACGGCACCATCAGACGTCCTTCCGACGGCAGGGAGGCCAAAAAATTCGCGTGGATCCAATGCGTGGGTTCCAGAAACCGCCACCAGAAGGCCCCGTTCTGCTCGTCCATCTGCTGTATGTTCGCCCTCAAGGAGGCGGTCCTGGCCCATAAAAAGGGCGGAGAAGACGTGGAAACGACCATCTTCTACATGGACATGCGCACCTTTGGGAAAGACTTCTACCGGTACCAGGAAAAGGCGGAAACCCAGCACGGTGTGGAAAAGATCCGCTGCCGGGTCCAGGGGGTCCGCAAGGACAAGGACGGCCTATTACAGATCCGCTACTTCGATCCCGCAACCCAGAGCTTTTCGATCCGCTCCTTTGACGTGGTCGTGCTGTCCACGGGGCAGGATCCCTTTGCCAAACACAAGCGCATCGCCGAGCTGACCGGGGCCGGACTGAACGACAATAACCTTCTCAAACGCCACGGTCTGGAAAAGGTCTGCCTGTCCAAACCCGGCCTGTATGTGTGCGGGTCTCTCATGGGGCTCACGGATATCAGCGAGGCCATTGCCGGGGGTACGGCGGCCGCGGGCAAGGTTTCCGAACTTCTGTCCACCCAGGATGTCCGGTTCACGGAAAAGGAAAGCGAACCAGCCCCCTCACCCCGAGAAAACGAACCACCCGCCCTGGTCCTCTTGCTGTGTACCTGTACCAAAAAAGTGGGATCACGGGTTCAGGGCGTGGACCTTCTGGCCGATAGACTGGGCAACCTGCCCGGCGTGGCCGAAGTCCATACCATCGATGCCGTGTGCACGGAAAAAGGACGTGAGGAACTGAGCTCCCTGCTCGCCTCCACCACGGGCAACCGGATGCTCATCGGGGCCTGCAGCCAGTACCTTTACCGGAACAAGCTCCGTAAAACCATCGCCAAGGCCGGGATGAACCCTTCTCTGGTCAAGATCTTCGATTTTCTGGGACTCATGGAACAACGTGATTTCCAGGTGAGCGAAGCCACGGTTCACGGCCTGGTCAGAGACATCCGGGCGGACATGGAGGATCTCAGGTACCGCACCCCCCTGCACGAGAAAGTCCTGCCCGTCGAACGCAAAGGGTTGGTTGTGGGAGGCGGGATATCCGGAATGACCGCGGCCCTGTCCCTAGCCAAACGGGGCATTGACGTGGCCCTGATCGAGACCGCACCCAGGCTCGGAGGATACGCCGGGAACACGGTCTCCCGCACCCTGACCGGCCTTGATCCCAGGGCAACGGCCGAAAGACTCAAGGAACGGATCGAGAAAAGTCCCCACGTCAGCGTGCATCTGAACAGCCGGGTCACCTCCTCCCAGGGGACTCTGGGGGCCTTTGCAACAACCATCAAGAACAACGAATCCGGGGAAGAGACCCAGGTGCACCACGGCGTCTCCATCCTGGCCACGGGATGTGCCGAGGCATCCACGGACGAATATGGCTACGGCACGTCAAAACGTATCCTCACCCAGGGCGAATTCCGGGACAAGCTGGCAACGGGAGATCCCGAAACAGACCAGGCCGAGACCATCGTCATGATCCAGTGCGTGGGTTCGCGGGAAAAGGGCAAGAAGGAATACTGCAGCCGGGTCTGCTGCCAGGCTGCATTGGCCAATGCATTGCGGGTCAAGGAAAAGAACCCCGCTGCCAGGATCGTGGTCCTGTACCGGGACATGATGACCTATGGGGACTATGAAAAATACTACACCCTGGCCCGGCGCAAGGGGATCATCTTTGTCACCTACTCCCTGGATGAAAAACCCCGGGTCGAGCTCGAGGACGACAAGCCCCTGATCAGATACAAGGAAACCATCCTGGATGTACCGGCGGAGATCCGGGCGGACTTCCTCGTCCTGTCCACAGGCCTGGCCCCCTCCCCCGCCAACCGGGAACTGGCCCAAGCCTTCGGAGGCCTGGACCTGAACCAGGACGGCTTCTTTGTGGAGGCCGACTCCAAATGGCGGCCCGTGGAATGCCCCCGACCCGGTGTCTATGTGGCGGGCACGGCCCATTCGCCCAGAACCCTTCCGGGATGCGTGGTCCAGGCCCAGGCAGCGGCCCAGAAGGGATACACCTATCTGGCGGGCAGGGTGGTCCACACGGCCAGACAGTTCTCCGTAACCCACGACGGACTGTGCGCCCGTTGCCGACGCTGCGTGGAGGCCTGTCCCTACGAGGCCAGACGGTACGACGAAGACTACGACCGCATCGTGGTCGACCCGGCAGTCTGCCAGGCCTGCGGCATCTGCGCAGCCACCTGCCCCAACAACGCAGCCGAAGTCCTCGGCTGGCAGGACAAACAGATGATGGCCGTGCTCGATTCCATGTTCATGTAATACCATGAGCCCACGGAACACACGGAACACACGGAATACACGGAAAAAAAAGAACACAAGGATAGCAGGATCACGTACGGGCACCCGGCAATCACCCATGAATCCCACAATACCGAGCCCATTGCCCCAAAACCCGTAGGGGCACGGCGCGCCGTGCCCAGTTTTCTCGAGCCCCGGGAGGCGAGAGAAAACAATCCTTGCAACAACGACGGCATCTGCCGACGATCCCCGCCCCGTTTCCGTGTCTTCCGTGTGTTCCGTGGGCCATCTAAACCAAGGAGATCCACATTATGGATATGAACCAGACAGATCCGACTCTGTGGAAAGAAATATACAACAACGACGACCTGCTGCACTGCTACAACTGCAGCACCTGCATTTCAGGCTGCCCGGCCTCCCAGGCCGATCCGCCCCTGCTCATCCGCAACCTGGCCCGTAAGGTCATCCTTGGACTCGAGGATGACCTCCTTGACGACGACACCCCGTGGACCTGTGTTTCCTGCTCGTTGTGCGAGGAGATGTGCCCCATGGACGTCAAACCCTTCGAGCTCTGTCTGGCCGTGCGCAAATGGCAGAGCAAGAACGACGAAACCCGCATCCCCCCCTCCATCGTGGACATCTACCGCAGGGGATACACCCAGGCCGTGGGGGCGAATACGGAGCTCAGGGAACAGCTCGGTCTGCCCGAACTGCCCGTTCTGAGCAAACTTCCCGAGAAGCGGAAACAGTTCCAGGAAATGCTCATGAAAACCGAACTCATCAATGAAAACGCCTATATGTTCAGCGAGGACTAGCCATGGAAATGGGATTTTTTTTGGGATGTAACATGCCGGCCATCCGACCGGATCTGGAAAAGGCCATCCGGGAGACCATGCCGGATCTGGGCGTGGATCTCGTTGAAATGGACGGCTATGTCTGCTGCCCGGCCTTTGGTTCCTTCCCGTCCACGGACGATGACTCCCACCTGGCCGCCAGCGGCTGGAACCTGTCCATTGCCGAGGAAAAGGATGTCGACATCCTGGTGGAATGCGGATCCTGCTACAGCTCTTTGAACATGGGACGCCACCATCTCATCCACGACGAAAAAACGCTGTGCCGGGTGAACAAACTGCTCGAACCCACGGGCAGATCCGTGACCGGCAAGGCCAAAGTCCGCCACATAAGCGATGTCCTGTACAACGAGGTGGGCACGGAAACCATCGCCCGGTCCCTGAAACACACATTGGAAGGGCTCCACGGTGTGGTCCAATACCCCTGCCACACCCTCTACCCCAGCGACATAGTGGGCTTTGAAAAGTCATCCCGCAACCCCGTGGGGCTGGAAAACCTGACCGAGGCCCTGGGCGCGGAAGTGGACCACTTCTCCAGAGAACACACCTGCTGCGGCGGCGCAGGCGGCTTCACCAACAATTCGCCCGCCGAGGCCAACGCTTTCATCCAGGAAACCCTGGACGCCATTATCGACGAAACCAGGGCCGACTTCATCGTCACCTCCTGCATCACCTGCCTCATGCACCTGGACAACGTCCAGAAAACCCTCAACCAGCAGGTCGGTGAAGAACGCTACACCATCCCGGTCTTCGACTACAGCCAGCTTCTGGCCCTGTGCATGGGCAAGGACCCGAAACAGGTCGCCAGTATTTCGACCATGCCCAGGGATGCCATCCTCGAGCGGTTCTGATTTTTTTGCCATCCACCCTCCTCAAGGAGCACGGCGGATCGTGCTCCGCCTAACGCAGATCGCCCGTAGGGATTCTCCTCCCTGCGGGCGATCTGCATTACGAACCCCACACAACATAATCTCCGTGATGCTATAGAAGAATCCCGGCAACTATTCAGCCGATGAAGGCTCGATCATGCATTGCTCCTCCCGGGAACGCCGAGCGTCTGCTCGGCAATGCGTCGACGAATCCGCAGGGAATAGGGGCACATACTAGAACCGAACACAATGACGATATACCCATTGGGCATTTCCCAAAAGGCCGAGCAGACGCTCGGCGTTCCCAGAGAAAGACACACCCTCATGGCGAGTGCTCGTCCTGAATAGTTACGAATCCCGTTCAAGGGATGCCGAACACTCAAATCAAGACTGCCCCCCAAAAACAGAAGGGCTCCTCGCTATTTCGTTCGGGTAGGGGGTTGAGGTCTGGGCGGCGTCGGAGTTGCAAAAGTGGCTATGAAAGACTTAGACCTCTTCCAAAAAGCACTCGGTTTGACTCCGCCTTGGGAGGTAGTTTCATCTGAATTCGATCCTCAAGATCAGCGACTCGACGTCAGACTTGGCTTCCTCCGAGGGAGTACGTTCACATGCCCGATATGCGGTCAAGCTGGGCTCGAAAATCACGACACGATCGAAAAGACATGGCGGCATCTCAATTTTTTTCAACATCAGACGTACCTGACAGCCAACGTTCCCCTTCCCCCACCCAAACGAAATAGCGAGGAGCCAAAAAAAGAAC
Organism: Desulfoplanes sp.; assembly: GCF_054921335.1. Lineage (NCBI taxonomy): Bacteria > Pseudomonadati > Thermodesulfobacteriota > Desulfovibrionia > Desulfovibrionales > Desulfoplanaceae > Desulfoplanes > Desulfoplanes sp. The sequence continues at coordinate 47,058 of NZ_JBUDSQ010000021.1, forward strand.
AAAAAACCTGAAAAAGGGGGCATCTTCCCGCCTCCTTTCCTCCGGTCTCCGTTCCTTAAAACGTGAGACCTCCCCCCCCCTGAAACCGTTTTTTCCATTTTTTTCTTCCTCCCCTTTCCCCCTTCCCTATGGGGGTTTTTGAAAAATCGACTACAGGTTTTTCAGTACCCCGCTCTGCTCTCCGTCCTGCTTTTTCGTGGCATCCCATGAGAACGATTTTTTGGACCAGCAAAACAAATCATTTTATTTCAAAATGTTGTTGCCTGAATTTCAATTTAAAATTTTCAAATTCTCACTAACAGTCTCCCCTACCCTGGCTTGGGGGCTCCCCTCGGGAATGGTAGGGTCTCATGGTAGGGTTTGAGAAAAAACCAGTTAAAATAATTCCTTCACATCAAATGCAAGAGGGGATATGACGCATTCATTTTCATGCTTTCCCCTGTGTGTCGAAATTGAACGTCTGACAGAGGAGGCTATCGTCGACCGCGTGAGTAAATACATGGGTACTCGCGGCCTCATTCTCAACAAGAAGGAGTTGTGAAGGTGTTCAAAAACATGTTGCTTTGGAAAAAGATTGGAGGTGGATTCGCCGTTATTTTGCTGATCACGCTGGCAGTTGCTGTTATTGGTTGGAAAAGCATGCATGGGGTCGTGGATCGGAGCGCAAAGGGAGACGACATGAACCGCCTGGTCAAGGGAATCCTCAAGGCTCGGCAATATGAGAAAAACTTTATCTTGCGCAAGGAAAAAACATCTATTGACAAAGTTCATGAGAACGCGGGTGAAATAAAGAAACAGGCAGAGGCCAGCAAGGCTAAATTTCATCTTCAGGCACACAAGGATCTTATGGACCGTGTGCTTACGGGGGGACAGGAATACATCGCTTCCTTTGATAAATACGTCGAACTGGAGAAACAAAAAAGTGAACTCCTTGAAAAGATGGAGACCAGTGCGGATCGAGTCCTTGCCGAAGCTGCGGCCATGCAGCAGGAACAGGGCCGCCAATTCCAGAAAATCATGGGTGAATCCATCCTCGACAAGAACACCATCGAGGACAAATTCGAAAAGGCGACCAATGCTGCCGCTATCCAGAACCATCTCTTGCTGGTTCGAAAAAATGTCCTGGAATTCATCCAAAACGGGAAATCGAGCGCCATCGATGAAGCACGGAAAGATTTCAAGGCAGGGTTGACCCTTGCCCAGGAGATGACCGCAAAATTCCAGGTTCAAGCCAATATCGAACAGGGAAAACAGGTCATTGCCGATCTCGAGGCATACAAAAACGCTTTTTGGGCCTTTGCCGATCTGTTGAAAAAACAAAAGGTCCAGGAGCAGGAAATGGTCAGCCTGGCGCGCAAGGCCATTGCGGTCTGCAACGAGGCAAGGCAGGATCAGAAAGTCCAAATGCAAGAGCAGATCCGTACCGCCAATGTCTTTTTGATAGGCTCGACCGGTGTGGCCCTTGTTTTGGGCATATTGATCGCCTTTGTAATCACCCGGGCGATTGTGCTGGCCGTGAAAAAGGGCGTTGTTGCGGCCGAGGGAATGTCGGGGGGTGACATGACGGTGAACATCGACATCGACCAGAAGGACGAAATCGGTCTGCTTGCGGGATCATTGAACGCCATGGTCCAGAAACTCAAGAAAATCGTGGTTGATGTTCAATCGGCCAGCGACAATGTGGCTTCGGGTAGTCAGGAACTCTCCGCCTCGGCTGAACAGCTCTCTCAGGGCGCCACAGAACAGGCAGCATCCATCGAAGAGGTCTCGTCGAGTATTGAGGAGATGGCCGCCAATGTCAGGCAGAATACGGAAAATGCCCTTCAGACCGAAAAAATTGCCGTCAGGGTCGCTGATGATGCGCAGGAAACAGGCAGGGCAGTTGGCGAGACAGTGGATGCCATGAAGAACATCGCGGACAAGATTTCCATTATCGAGCAAATTGCCCGCAACACCAATCTCCTGGCCTTGAACGCGGCTATCGAGGCTGCCCGGGCAGGGGAGCACGGCAAGGGGTTCGCGGTTGTCGCGGCAGAGGTTCGGAAGCTCGCTGAAAACAGTGGCAACGCGGCCGCCGAAATCAGTGAATTGTCCGGTTCGAGCGTTGCCAAGGCCGAACATGCGGGAAAGATGCTCGATGCCATCGTGCCGGACATCCGCAAGACAGCGGATCTGGTCCAGGAGATCGCTGCTGCCAGCAAGGAGCAGGACGCCGGATCCGAACAGATCAACCAGGCGGTCCAGCAACTCGACCAGGTGGTGCAGCAAAACGCTTCTGCCTCCGAGGAAATGGCTGCTACATCCGAGGAACTCTCCTCCCAGGCCGAGCAGCTCCAGGCGACCATGACCTTTTTCAATATCGGGAATGGTCAGAGACTGGTTGGGGCACTCGGAGGAAACGGGGCACGTCCGGCCCGGACCGCCAAACAAGGCCAGCTTCCCGGCTCGTCAACCAACAGGAGACAGAAAGACAACAAAACCGTGGGCATCGATCTTCAGCTCGAAGATACGAAAAACGATGCGGAATTCGAACGATTCTAACAGGGGCTTGTGGCATCATCATCTCATCATCCCTAAAAACAGGAGTCATCCATGACCCACATACGTGATCAATTTCTGACCTTTGTTCTGGATGGGGTAATTTTCGGGATCGATATAGGATCGGTCAAGGAGATCCTCGAGCTGCCCAGGATAACCAGACTCCCCCAGACCCCCGAAGCCGTGCTCGGGGTGATCAATCTTCGGGAACACGCGGTGCCTGTTTTCGATCTACGTTCAACATTCCAGCTTCCCCACAAGGAAGATACGGTTGATACGAGCATCATCATTATGGTCGTTGATCATGAAAATACCCGGATGACCATTGGAATGAAGGTTGATTCCGTCCGCGAGGTCCTCCAGATAGCAGAAGAGAACATGGAGCCCGTTCCAGCTTCCGGGATGAGTGTAGACAATCGGTTCATCAAGAAAATCGGCAAACATCATGACCAGTTTGTCATCATCCTCGACGGAACTACCCTTGCGCACAGCGAAGAGATTGATCTGCAGGCAACCGGATAAAAATGTATCAAGAACAGACTGCATATCAGCCCTTTCATTCAAGGTTGGTAGAAGCCGGGAAAGACCGAATCGGTCTTTTTCCCGGCTTTGGTTTTACCTGGAACAATGATCGCTTGCTGTATCAACCTGTGAAATGATCCAACTGCTCTTCTTCCGTTTGGAACCCACACCATCGAACTGCTGTAACAACATGTGAACGAAGTTTTGATTTTTGTTTCACAACTTTTGTCATACAAGGCTCTTACGCAAAAAAATATTTACACGATTTTGTATAACGTTTACCTGATTTTTTCTATAGATATTTCGTAGATGCGGGGGCTGTTTGATCCTCACCTTCTCCCCACGAGTCCACTCCACTTCAAACCAGATTTGGGATCCATGCCCCTCAAGCCCTTGTCCATAAAATACAAATTCATTGTCTCGATAGTTTTCGGCGGTATCGGTTGTATCCTCAATTTTTATCCGATATCGGTCTTTGACAGCGCCACCCTCGAAATCACCCTGTTGCCGGGTCTTTTTTTTCCTCTGCTGATCGCCCTGACATGGGGATGGCGATATGGGCTGCTTTCGGCCCTTGCTGGCGGATGTCAGACCATGTGGTGGACCTGGCAGTCAGATGGTTACGGTCTGTTATACTCCGTACCAATGTTTACCCTGTGGATCGTTTGGCATGGGTTTTGGGCCGATTTCCGCCGTGCCCATCCCAAGCACTCATGGCTCTCGACCTCTTTTCTGGTTGAAATCCCCTTTCGAATATCCGCTTCCCTAGGATTTTATACGATTTTTTCATGGCTTGTCTCCCTGAACACGTTCTGGTGGGCCAAAGATCCGGTATGGACGGCGGTACCAGCGGACTGGATCTCCCTGGTCGTTTTCAAGCATTTCGTCACGGCGTATATCCTTCTTCTCCTGACCGCATTTTTTTTGGAAATCCCCTGGTTGCGTTCCCTGGCCGGTCTCGATCCCCGATCGAAGACCAACCGACCCATCAGAATACTCGGGGGATCCCTTGGACTGGGCCTTGGCCTCTGTCTGGTTCAGGATGTCATCCGCTTTCTGGCCTTCAATCCGGATCAAACGGATTTCGTTCATATATCCATGTGGGTCGGCGGGGGGCAGGGTTTCTTCACCGGATCTTTGTACATCATCGCCAGTCTGGCCGGAGGGATGTTTTTCAACCGGCTTCTGGACGAGCGATCCGCAAACAACGAACAGATCGACCACCTCAACCGAATCCTGCAAGCGATCCGCAACGTCAACCAATTGATCACCCAGGAGAAAAATCCGGCAGAGATGCTCAATACCGCCTGCAAGCTGCTGGTTGAAACCAGGGGGTACCGTACCGCATGGATCGCTCCGACGGACCAGGAAAACATGCCCCGATTCTTCAAGGCGGGATTCAACGGAAACTTCAAGCCCATGGCCGCCTACCTGGAGGAAGGCAACGAACCTTTCTGTCTGCGTGAACTGCGCCAAAAACGCGGTGTCATTGTCAAAGATCGACCCCTGGACACCTGCAAAGGCTGCCCCCTCTCCGCAACCTACGGCCAGCGAGTGGCCATGGCTGTCAGAATCGGTTACCAGGACCTGGTTTATGGCATCCTGGTCGTCTCGGTTCCCTCTGGATTCCATCTGGACCCCAGGGAACACGAGTTGTTGCAGGAAATTGCCGGGGATCTCGGATATGCCCTGTACACTCTGGCCATGCGACACGTCCGGGAACGGTTGGCCATGGCAGTGCATGATTCAACCGACGGGGTCATCATGGCCTCGGCGGATCACGCCATTACCTATGTCAATCCAGCCTTTGAAAGCCAATGCGGATATTTCCTCTATGAAATCATGGGCAAGGATGCCCGCACCCTGGGTGCGACAGATACCGATTCGTCCGTACGTGAGTCTCTCTACAAAAATCTGGAAGCAAGACGATCCTGGCAGGGGACCCTGGTCAAAACAAAAAAAGACGGAACAAATTATCTGAGCGAGGTATCGGTCAATCCGGTTTATGATTCTGAAGGAAATCTGGATGGATTCATTTCGTGGAACCGTGACATCACCACGAAACGCAAACTTGAAGAGCAGGTCGCAAGGGGGCAGAAGCTGGATTCGGTGGGACGCATGGCCGGCGGAATTGCCCATGACATCAACAACCTGTTAACCCCCATTCTCGGCTTTATCGAACTTCTGAAACTCAAAATGCCCAAGGATGACCCCAATCAGCGTTTCGCTTCGGAAATTCTCAAGGCCGGTATGCAATCAAGAGATCTGATCGGCCGGTTACTCGCATTTGCCCGTCGCGAGACCATGGAACTGCGTCCACTGGTCCTTTCACGGATCATAAAAGATATGGATTTTTTGCTCCGCAAAACCCTGACAGAAAATATCCGATTAGTCGTGGATTGCACGGAGAGTAAAGCAAGAATCATGGGCGACCCGGGGCGGTTGGAACAGATATTCATGAATCTTGCCGTCAATGCGCGGGATGCCATGCCCGATGGAGGCATGCTGATCGTATGCGTGGCCGATATCGAAATTGTCGATACCGAGACCACCATCTCCAGAGGCATCAAGCCGGGCAGGTATGTGAACGTTCAAGTGGATGATGATGGTTGCGGCATGGAAAAGGAGACACAGGAAAAGATTTTTGAACCGTTTTTCACCACCAAATCAGGCCAGCCCGGTTCCTCCGGCACGGGGCTCGGTCTTGCCACGACCTATGGCATCGTTCGTGAACACTGCGGAGCGATCAACGTATACAGCGACCCGGGTTGCGGAACGACCTTCAGCCTCTATTTTCCAATCTGTGAGCAGGCCGAGAAAAAAGTGATCCAGCACCCCGCATCCTCCCTGAATACCCATGGAATCCAAAAGGTTCTACTTGTGGAGGACGAGGAGCTGGTCCGCAAGTCGATCATTATGCTTCTGGAACACTGCGGTATCGAAGTATTCGAGGCGTCCTCTTCGGAACACGCCCTGGAATTGATCGAAGAATTGGATCATGTGGATCTCTTGTTCACGGACGTGGTCATGCCGGGAATGAATGGTACGGTCCTGAGCGAGAATCTCCGCAAAAAATTTCCCGGTCTCAGAACCCTGTTCATGTCCGGCCATACCCGTAAAATGTTCGACAGTAAAAATACCATGCAGCAAGGCTGTTCGTTCATTCACAAACCGTTCACCATACACGAACTCAAAAACAAGCTGTACGAGATGGTTCCATAGATCTCTTTATCGGGGTCGGACCAAGATAACATCTCAAAATTATTATCAATAACCGCTTAAAAGCAGCCATTTTCGGCCTTAAAACCACATTTTTGACCCCAAAATCGTCCATCCAAGATAAAAAATTTCAGGCTCCCCTCATGCCAAGAGCGCATCGATAGTATCCATAAACAACATGCCACACCATCGCCGAGCCATGACCTACAGGACCTTCC